>CAXTWV010000269.1:3432-7012 GCA_964248005.1 uncultured Ktedonobacteraceae bacterium
CAACGCACAGAAGCAGATAGCAACTGTTCCTATGCCTCCAACACAAACGAGTTGTCCAGCAAACGGGCAAGGGCGACCAGCTATATTCGCCCCACTATCGTTAGGCTCTCATCAAAATCTTGTATATGTCTATAATGCTTCAGGGTCGGCATTCTTAAAACGCTTTGACACGAGCACAGGTACAAAAACTACTATTGTTACCCTGACACATGGGGCAGCCATTTACAACGCGCAACTCTCGACGAACGGACAATTCATCCTGTTTGCTGTCAAATATGCTCATTTTGCAGAGCTACAAATGGTGCGATTGGATGGGCAAGGCTTACAAACACTGTATTGTGCCGAACCTATCAATGGGCTGCCAAACTTCATAGAAAACGCGCTCTGGTCCCCTAATCAGCAATTAATGGTTTTTGAAGAGGAGAATCCAGGTGGAGGTCCCGGTGCTCCTGTTGTCAAACTGTACAACTTGGTCACGGGTGCAGTACAAACCTACATCACCCCTGGAACGCGTTTTGGCTATGCACCACGTCAATGGTTGAACAACACAGAGGTGTACATGACAGGTTCATATGAGAGCTTAGTCGCACCACCAGCCAACGTATTCATTCTTAATATCGCGAAGGGTACGAATCAACAAAATAATACAATCAAGATTGCGGACATTCAAGGCTATAACTGGGAAATGAACCTTTCAACCGATGGGAGAAAGCTGCTTCTCAGTCAGTGTGCCGATACACCCGATCAGACAGACCCCAATGCACCAAGCATTATCAGTTCACAAAACGCAGCTGGTGGCGCCCTTAATCCCATCTATATCAGTCATGAGTTTGCGGTAACACAGGTACGCGTGATTAACGCCAACGCGCTACTCATGGTTCTAGGTGGAAAATTTGGTGGAGATGCGCAAGATGGGCTGTGGAAGATGAACATAGATGGCACAGGTCTTGTGCATCTAACGCAAGATGGTAGATTGTTGAGCGATACACACACAACATGGGCAAGTGTCTCACGCAACGGCAAACTCTATGCAACAATTGGGTACGACTATACAGGTAGTGGGAATACTCTTCCTTACAAAGTCCTCTACGGCTCACTTAGCGGAGGAGCAACAACACAGGTTGCACTTACAAATAGAGGAGAGAGTGCTGCTATCGCTGGCTGGACGACATTCTAGTAGACAATAACGAAAGGAAAGAGCTTGCACTGTCTTGTGCAAGCTCTTTCCTTTCGTAGTGAGTTCAGCAGTGTGTGATATAGTTGACGCAACACTACATTTATGGAGGCAAAAATATGGATACTCAAGAAACACCACTTGGTGTGCGTGTTATCAAACCGCACCAGTTCGACGCAAATACACCACAGACGCCAGGAATGCAACGTGTCGCGGCTGTATCACAGCAATTAGCTGGCTCCGTTGGTATTTGGGCTGGTGTGACCGTTGTCGAACCACATGTAGCAAGTGGTAAACATCATCATGGCACACTCGAAACAGTGATTTATGTGGTTTCGGGACATGGACAAATTCGCTGGGGCAACAATCTGGAATTTTCAGAGTCCGTCGAGCCGGGGGACTTTATTTATGTGCCACCTTTCGTGCCACACCAGGAGATCAATCCATCCGATACACCCTCACAATGGGTCATTGTGCGTAATTCGCAAGAGCCAATTGTCGTCAATCTTGAGCCAATAAACGCAACGCAACAGGCTGCGAACGATGCGACCCACAACATATAACAAGAAATTCAGACCATCCATCGATTCATGAGAAAGATGATGCTGAGTGTTGCCAACAGAGGTAGGGATACAAGTAGCATTGTTTCATGTAGCTTCGGATACCTCTGACTTAGCATAGCCAGCATGATAAAGCCTGGAAAGAGTTCCAGTACGAGACGCTGATTTGACGCAAGAGGGTCTCCTACAGGTGATGCGTTAAGTAACATAAACAGTAGTAAACAAGCATTCCAAAGCATAAAACTGAGGGGAAGACGACGCCAGCCTAACACGGTGAGGACAAGAAAACCAACGGTTGCACAGAGGTCTATGAGGATGTGTACTTGATAGAATGAACCGATGGGCTGCACCCAAAGCTGGTACAACGAGGCTCCAATACCTTGCCAGGGCCACTCAGTATGTCGGTCCCAATGCGCTTGAACTGTTGCGAACATCAAGGGATTGCCCGTTGTGCGTAAACAATAGTAGCTGTAGGCAAGCAAGCCAACAGGAATAAGGCATAGAGGAACCAGCTTCAAGAACCATACCCCCAGGTGCGTTGACTTGTTCTTTTGCCACGAGAACCACCATTCACAAAGATAAGGCAGCACAAGAAGAATACCCGCAGAGCGTGTTGCCGCCGCTAACGCACCAAGTATACCTGCAAATAACCAATGCTGACGACGCATAGCAAGAAACGCACCTGCCGCAAAGAGCAGAAACATCGACTCGTTGTATGCAGCAAAAAAGAAAAATGCAGTAGGGAAGATGCAGAGATACAATAAGGTTCGACGTGCCACCTGCTCACCAGCGATATCCAGAGCCAGTTGATAGATAACTACTAATGCGCCCAGCAAGGCAAGATTACTCAGCACAATACCAACAAGGATATAGTTGCCAATGACATGACTGATTAGCCAGATACACGCTGGATAGAGAGGGAAAAATGCAAGATCAGGTACATACTGATAGCCATACTGCGCAATTCGTACATAATTCGATGCGTCCCAGTGATTCCACGCTGCTAACAGCGTATGAACATAGGTAGGTGTGCTTGAGTACTTTGGTACAGTGAGGAGAACCACGCCAACATAGGTTACGAGGATAAGCAATACGCGTGTGGTGGTAAAAAGCCAAAGTATGTAGCGATAGGGAAGTTGAGAAAGGCGTCTTCCCTCTGTAACAGAGGACACAGAAGGCAATGTATATTCTTGTTTGTCTATAGACTGCGGAATATGTTCCGTGACAGAATCTTTTTGCATAGTTATTTTTTCTTCACAGAGAATTGGTGTATTGCATCCTCGTTGGATGGAGGCTATCAAAGAGACGTTATAAGGTATATATCACATTTCACTAACAAAATCCATCAGACCCTTTTATATAGGACATTTACACCATGCACCTTAGCAGGGGCGTATGTTATTCTGAATGAAACAAAAAGGGTGTAACCAAGCGTCTATACATGTAGACACACTACAAGAGAGGAAATAGGCATGCAGCCTGATGAGATGACAGGGAGCATTATAGGGCATTATCGTATTATGCGTCCTCTAGGCATTGGTGGAACCTCAACCGTATTTCTGGCACAGGACATCAATCTACAACGCAATGTCGCGCTCAAACTGTTTCAACCAGGTGAGGGTGAGACGCAGGACTTTCTGCGTCGCTTTGCGCGTGAAGCACGAGTCGTTGCACAACTTGATTTTCCCAATATCTTACCTGTCTACGACTATGGCGAAGAGCACGACCGCGCCTATCTTGTCATGCCGCAGATGCTAGGCGGTTCGCTGCGGGACCTGCTACGCACCCGCCGCACACTCCCACCACAAGAAGCCATCACGCTGCTTGCACCAGTTCTACAAGCACT
>CAXTWV010000270.1:0-5107 GCA_964248005.1 uncultured Ktedonobacteraceae bacterium
ACCCTTTTCGGCTTGTGATGCTCGAAAAGGGTGTAATGAATTAGACCCCTACCGAGATCATCGCGTCCTTACATACGCCATTATAGCAGACGTATCAAACTAAAAGGCTCAGTGCGGTTTGTAGCTCCTGGGGATGTGTGAGAACGGGATAGATACGTAAACCTGTTTCCTTATGCAAGCGTGCGAGAATGGTACTATCCTGTGGGTTGGAGAGGGCAACGGTCAACGTGCCACGTTCGCATCCGAGTGGATAGCATTGCAGTTCGTGCGCAAGTTTCAGCGGAACAAATTTCCGTACCTGTTCCGGTTTTTTGTGTGGCAGCAATGAGAGATATGGCATGCCAAGCTTTCGCGCAAGCAGAGTTAATTCGTCTTCGCGTGCGATGACTTCTGTATCTACCATAATCACATCGTTGTCTTGTAGGCCGTCAACCAAATATGTATCTGTTTCAGAATGAGTATCAAAACTGTAACACGGTTCGTTCGCGGCTGCGATACATGTAGAAGCATTCTCGTCCGAGACACTATAAGCTGCATGTCCAATTGTCATAACACGAGGCTGGAGCACATTGCCCGCATTCACGTTGTGAACACTCCATAGCAAGGCATCCCATAAACGGCTTTCGACAATTCTTCCACCGTCTCGGTTAGCACCAAGCAGGACAAAATAGAGAGTAGAGTCAAGTAGATAGACCTTATCTGTCTTGCGCACAAGGTGGCGCAACTCATGAAGATAATACTGCGTACTTTGTGCTGCAAGATGGAGACGACGCGATGTCTTCTCGCTTTCCAATGCAAACTGTAGTGTGATGGTTACTAACGCACATTGCGGTCCATGCATCGTGGCAGCATCTTGTATCGCTGAAACGATGGTTTGTAACGTACCTGTTGTTTCATAGCTGTATGCGTGGTTAGAATGCTCAAATGATTCGAGAGAAGTAGCCTCGTTGCTCATCTTACCGACCCCTTCAGTAAATTTGTGGCTGGGATGTTGTTATCTTTATATTACGTGAAGGCCAACGGCAAATGCTGCTTGAATATGGTTATGTTTACGTTGAGACTTGCCTATTGTGGTTAAGATCACATCATTCTTTCACCGCGTA
Organism: uncultured Ktedonobacteraceae bacterium; assembly: GCA_964248005.1. GTDB lineage: Bacteria > Chloroflexota > Ktedonobacteria > Ktedonobacterales > Ktedonobacteraceae > JBBQVS01. The sequence continues at coordinate 1,104 of CAXTWV010000270.1, forward strand.
GTGCTTCATAAGTTGTTGAAGCGGTTCGACGAGTTTGCTAATCTGAATCAGAAAGAGATCGTTTTGCTGCATGAGGTCGAAGAGCAAGGTAGCCACTACCTCATCATCGCCCTGGGCCACCAATTGAATGTCGGGAACGATATCGCCGAAAATCGCGTTGGCGCTATCAAAAAGTAGCGCAAGGGCAGTATCGATATGTATCAGTGACGGAACAGATGTAGAGGCAAACGCAGTGGCGAATGTGAGATGTGCTTTATGTTGCTTTTGCCAGTCATGCAAGGCAAGAGAGAGTACTTCATAGGCACGTTGCCACTGTTCAGTTCCAACATATGTTGTGGGTACTTCCGTACTAAAGCCCGCATCCTCGGTAGTATCGAGTGTTGCGAGGACACAGGTTGTCGTACTGAGCAATAAGTGACAATGCGACTCTATACGCTCCAACACTAGCAGTATAGCCTGTAGTTGTTCCCAAAGGGCGTGCCGATGTGCAAATGTGGTATGCGCGGCGTGTCTTTGTGTCGTGAGGTGTGTCAAGGCTGGCAGAGTGTGCTGGTAGAGCATATCAACACTGTTATAAAGACGGTGGAGACAGAAGACAAGTGTCTCGATATCATCGCGTTCAGCACGTCCTCGAAAATAATCGGGCAGGCGTTGCAAAAGCAATAGCAGGCCGTCTTCCACATTTTCTGTTGTAATGGATGTGTCCTGTATCACCTCTTGCTCAAGTTTCTGACTGTTCATCTGTTCCCTCCCACGACATTGCTTTTCTATACATTGTACGCGAGGGGCATAATAATAACCGTCAGCGAAATAAAGCGAAAGGTAGGGGTCTAATTCATTACACCCTTTTCGGCTTGTGATGCGCAAAAAGGGTGTAATGAATTAGACCCCTACCTTTCGCTTTATTCTTCATACGTCGCGTCATTCAAGACACGCGCTGTTTCTGCGCGTACATTCTGTACATAGATACCCATACTGTTGAGAACACCAGCTGCGATGCCTTCGCCTTCCGTGACCATGCCTAGAAGGAGATGTTCAGTACCAACGTAAGCATTGTTCATACGCCGAGCCTCTTCGGATGCGAGTTGGAGTATCTTCTTTGACCGTGGCGTTAACCCGATCTCACTGAGGACGATGCGATCACCACGTCCAATAATAAATTCAACGGCTTTGCGTATACGGGTAAGTTCCACACCAAGATTTTGCAAAACGGCACCTGCGACGCCTTCACCTTCGCGCACCATGCCAAGTAAAAGATGTTCCGTTCCTACATAGTTGTGGTTGAAACGTGACGCCTCTTCGTGTGCATTCGCCAGAATAGTGTGTGACTGCTCTGTGAAGGGATAACTACCATAAGGTCTGAGGCTCTTTGTTTGTACAATTACAACGGTTCGCGGCTTTATCGGAGCTATCGTTACCCGTGAGGGAGCGTTTGGAGGTTGCTCTGGTTGAGTTGGAGTAGTTTCATTGAGAGAAGCTTTTTCCAGGGAAAGGGTATGGATTGTTTCTGTACGAGCCTTCTCAAGACGTACACCCAGGCTTTCAAGTACGCCAGCCGCGATACCTTCGCCTTCGCGTATCATACCGAGCAAAAGGTGTTCTGTACCAATATAGTGATGATTAAGACGACGCGCTTCATCAACAGCCAACTCGATTACTCTTTTCCCACGTGGCGTAAGCCCGATGTATGGTCCTGTTATTATACGGTCGCCGCCAGAGATAATGGATCCAACTGCATCACGTACTTTGACAAGATCAACCTTCATGTTACGCAGTATTACGGTTGCAACATTCGTTTCATCACGAATAAGGCCGAGCAGGAGATGTTCTGTACCAATGTAGTTGTGTTGTAGTTGCTGTGCCTCTTCATGCGCATATTGCAGGACACGTCTGGCTGGCTCATCAAATTTGTCAAAGCGATCTTTGTTATTCATGGCTTGTCTGCCTCTCTTTTCGACACTGATCGGATGGCATTCAAAATTTCACTATACCGCGTAGTATGTCAATTTGGCAACTGTTCTTCGTGCTGTTGTATACTACTATTCCCGTTGACGCGTTGTACGACTGAGAAAATACCACACAGAGCCGCAATAACGACCAGCACGATAGAAACCCACAGCAGATTTGGTGATACAACGTGATAGGCGATGCCTGCGTAGACTACACCAGCAGCTACCAGCAAGAGGATAAACAATAAGACAGCAAGTTCCGCAAGCAGTTTTGGTTGAGCGTAGTTCAGTTGCTCACCACGGGAACGCGCTCCACGAATACGCCGTATCTCTTGCACGATCCCGACGATACTGCTAATGAAGATGATAGGTAGGCTAATAATAAACAGTGCTATCGCGATAGTGTAGATAGAGCTAGTAGTAAGTTTAGTCATACTCTTGCTCCTCTCGTTAGGCTTCGGCTAATGCCATAATCATAGGGAAACGACCTGTTTTTCCATGCTCGGCTCGATGCGAGAAAAAGTGGTTCACAGAGTCACTTGTACAGATTCCGGCAACTTCGATATGTTCGGGCAACAGGCCAGCCATGAGCAATTGGCGACGGTTTGTCTCCCAAAGGTCGAGACGTAGGCTTGCTTTATTCGGCAAATTCACGACGGAGAACACCGCAGATTCACGAACAAGGCCGCGATAGTGCTCCTGTGTCGGAATATCATCGAAGTCTTGCACACCCATAAATAAATCCTGCACAGGCTGCGAGACTTCGTAACAGCAAGGGCCAATCGTTGGTCCAATGCCCGCATAGATATTACGTGGTTGACAGCCAAAGTTCTCACACATAGCCTCTATAGCAGCGATGGCAATTCCTCGTGCCGTGCCACGCCAGCCGCCATGCGCGATACCAATGACCTGTTCTAGCGGATCGTATAACGCAATTGGCGTGCAGTCGGCGAATGAGAGCGCGATTGCCAAACCGCGTTGTTGTGTGATCAACGCATCGCCCTTATGAATTTCCTGTGGTGTCCACACTTGTTCATAGTAAGAGTGATCGGCCCAATCGGTGCGCCAGTTGTTGTGTGTATCGGGTATAAGGACATCGGCTCCGTGGACGTTCCAAAGTGTAACGCATGGATACCCATTGAGTCCGAGGCTGTGAAGTGCTAATTGACGATTACGTACAACATTGTCAAGATTATCTCCGCCACGCAAAGCACCAGAGGTGTTGAGTCCTTTATACGGTGGATGACTATAGCCGCCATCGCGTGTGAAGACGCCATGTATGAGAGTGGGAAAACGCTGAAAGTTATTGAATTGCAGAAAACAGGCGTTGTCCCGTTGCTGTTCGATCAAAAGAATCCCCTTGTTACTTGTGTTTGTTCCAGGGATATTGTAACACAAACGAGACGTGCAGACGACAGGGATAGAGCATCCATCACTTTTAGATACCCGTTTATACAGTATATACGTGTACAGTAGTGATACGCTTATCCCTATATTAGCAAAAATATGCCTCTACCGTAGGTACAGAGCCAAATCACTTGTATTTCTAGAATCTGCGTGCTATACTCACTAACGGCAGTGAGGTTGTGACGCCGCACTACAGGCCCTACAATACTTTATTGTGGCTGTGGGAGCGACGTATCAGCGTTGTAAGGAGGATATTGAACCTATGGCAGACGACAAAACCGAAGCCGCGACAAGTACTATTGGGCGGCAAGAACTAGTCAAACGCATCGCCAAGCAAGCGAATCTTACTCAAAAACAGGCGGCAGATGTCCTGGAAGTGACTCTTGACTCCATTCGTGAGGCACTCCAGGAGGGTAGCGAGGTCCGCTTGGTTGGCTTTGGCTCCTTTAAGGTGCGTCAGAGCGCAGCGCGTAAAGGTGTCAACCCACGCAACCGCGAAACCATTGAGGTGCCTGCGAAAGATCGCGTGCGCTTCACCCCTGGCAAAGAACTTTCGGACGCAATCACCAAAAAGTAGTTTCTATTGTTTCTCACTGCCACTCTATATCTATCGTCTCTCTGCTAGAGATGGTAGCAAGAGGCGGGGGG
>CAXTWV010000270.1:5117-6994 GCA_964248005.1 uncultured Ktedonobacteraceae bacterium
TTATTTTGGTGCCTTTGGTGCGTTCCCCGTCCGCCCCCCCCCCCCCCCCACGCCTCTTGTTTTTCCTCAATAAAACATCTTTCCCAAATTCTCTTTATCACGGGAATATAACGATATATCGTAATGTTATTATTAGCAGATAACGATATATCGTTATCAAGAAAGAAATTAGGAGAAAGAAAAAATGATGAACTACAGACACTTTGAACGTGGCGAATGGAACGGCCCACGCTTCTTCCGAGGCTATCAGCAACATGGGTATCAGGAACATGGGCGTCCTGAACACGAGCATCGCGGAGGCCACCATCACGGCGGTCACTGGCAGCCCACACCAGAGCAGCAAGTCCTGCGCAGCACGGCAATCGAGGTTGCACGGCTCTTCGCCATTGCAGCACGCACAAGCTTTGGCAACACCGAGAAACAAGCGCAACTGCGTAGCTTCTTGGAGCGTTCGCGCAAAGAACTGCTTGACCTCATCTCTGCCAACACGCAGAGCAATCAGACACCAAGCACCGAGGACAATGCCCCCGAAGTCGCACAAGCGTAATGCGCTTAGCTACGAAGACAAGAAAACGGCCCGTTGAGATATTTTCAACGGGCCGTTTTCTTGTCTTCGTGCTATGATTGGAGGGTGTAATGATGTTTTTGATGAAACAATCGAAATGCCTGTAGGGGTCTAATTCATTACACCCTGTTGGCGATGAACCATGTTCACAGGATTAATGAGACGTTTCAACAATCTTTCAACTGAATCATTTGCCCACAGGATGTAATGAATTAGACCCCTACAATATACTATTTCTGGTAAATATTCATTTATACAAAGGACACCTGTCTATGTCACCGCGTCTCACCGATTGGAGTATTGCACTTGCTACATTGCTTGCCTTCATACTCGGTCTGCTCAGCCTGATAAGCGGCTTACCGCAAGAATGGATCGTCTTTGCATTGCACGGTATCGCGGGTCTCTGGCTTGTGTTGCTACTGTGGGGCAAATTGCGACGTGTCTTGCCTCGGCTCATGCGTCCTCGACTGTGGGACCGGCGTACTGTTTTTGGTCTGTTAGCACTGTTATTTGTCTCATTAGCACTTGGTTCTGGTATCTGGTGGGTGAGTGGTGGCGAATGGTATGTCGCTGGCTTCAACCTCTTAAACTGGCATATCATCCTCGGTTTCATCCTCACAGCTGCTGTCACGTTTCATCTGCTTGCACGTTTCAAGTGGCTACGCAAACGGGATATTGTTGGCAGGCGTCGTATCTTACATTTCAGTACACTACTTCTTGGTGGGGGTCTCCTCTGGCCCACACAGCAACTTGCTGAACACACACTCATGCTGTCAGGTGCAGACCGTCGCTTCACAGGTTCGCGTGAGAGCGGGAGTTATGCAGGCAACGTCTTCCCGACCTCAAGTTGGGTAGCCGATTCGCCTCGTCCACTTGATAGAGAGACTTGGCAACTAGCAGTAGGTGGTGCTGTTAGCAAACCTAGCAATATTTCTTATGACGAACTGGCTTCGACAGGTGATGAGTTGGAGGCAACGCTAGATTGTACTGGTGGCTTTTATAGTACACAGCGTTGGCGAGGGATACGTATTGGTCGTTTGCTCGATGATGTTGGTGTCAAGAAGGATGCACGCTACGTGAGCTTTGTTTCTGTAACTGGCTACCGTTGGAGTCTCCCGTTAGATGAAGCACGTGTAGCCTTACTTGCGACCCATGTTGGTGAGGAAGCACTTTCGTATGAGCATGGTTTCCCTTTACGTCTGGTTGCCCCTAGTCGGCGTGGCTTCGAGTGGGTCAAGTGGATTGTAAGTATGGAAGTGTTGACGGAACCTGACCCAGAGCAAGTGGTGAGTATTTTTACAAGTAGTTTTAG
>CAXTWV010000271.1:0-6380 GCA_964248005.1 uncultured Ktedonobacteraceae bacterium
GCATGGCATAATAGAATAGTAATTATAAGAACAAGAGTTCAAGGTATTTTATTCAAAGAAAACGTGTTTAGACAAACGAAGAAAGCGCTATGAAGAACCTTCTTTAAGCAATGGCATATTTTCTTTTCCTCAAACAAAAGATAAAAGACTTTTTTAAACTATAAAGTAAACGAACGTATATATAATTAAAGACAAATTGGCCTTAATCACATTCATGACTAGTGAGGTGTATCTCATGCGTGCGCCTACAAATCCTCTACCTACTATCCGTCTGTTGCTTACCAGATGGTTTGAATATGAACTAGACTATGTTCCAAAATCGAAACTCTTGCGCTCTGTTCTATTGCAATCGTCAAATCTAAATAAGAATGGCATATGGAAAGGCTATTGGGAAGAACGAGGCCAACCGTGGCGCACAGAGCCAGAGATTGACAAAAAACGTCAGACATACCTTGAGCAAAGGCTAGTTATCAGGCCCAATATTCAGCAAGGGATTTATCCTTTTAAGGGTACCAAACTTACTCGTGCTGATGTCGAGTGGTTATTGACGGTCTACAAAGGAGGATTAAGGCTAGCACAATGGGTAGATGAAAATCAGTTGGAGCGGAAGGGATTAGACCTGCGTGGTGCTAATTTGTCTTATGTTGATCTACACAACCTTCCATTGGCACGTCTTCGTGGAGGACTTACTGCGGAAGAATGGCGTGAGGCAACAGAGGAGCAATGTATAAATGCTGCTGTGCATATGGAAGCAACAGATCTAAGGTGGACGCATTTAGAGCATGCAGAACTTCGATGGGCATACTTAGAGTCTTCAAATCTTACATGGGCATATTTGGAGGATGCCCATCTGCGGCACGCGCATTTAGAGAAAGCATGCTTACAATGGGCTAGGTTAGGGGAAGCTGCTTTCGTTGATGCTCATTTAGAAGAGACTGATTTCAAAGGGGCGGGGCTAGATAAAGTTGATTTTAGCAGAGCTATACTGACGAACGCAGAAGGTATTGCCCCTCAATTTGTAGATGTCCAATGGGGCAATACTAACTTGTCAGTAGTAAAGTGGTCGCAGGTGAAGATGCTTGGAGATGAGTACAAAGCTCGACAAAAGAAGCAAGAAGGGAAGGATAAAAAAGGGGAAATACGGCTTGTGGAGTATGAAGCAGCAGTTCGTGCTAATCGCCAACTTGCATCTGTACTACAGACACAAGGGCTGAATGAGGATGCAGCACGCTTTGCCTATCGTGCTCAAGTGCTTCAAAAACATATGTTATGGTTGCAAATGCTTGAAGCACATGTGAGGCTCAGCCAACGTATACACTTATTAGGCATTTGGCTTTTTTCTTGGTTTATGTACTTGCTTGCTGGGTATGGTTACAAGCCAGAGCGTAGTTTTCTAGCCTATCTCCTAGTGATTTCAGGATTTGCCACAGCCTACTATCTTCTTGCGCAGAGCATTGGGCTATCTCTTTCTCCATTGAGTGCATTCGTCTTCAGTATGACCTCGTTTCATGGGCGCGGTTTTTTTCCTGGGAACAATATTCAACTTGACAATCCTCTTACTGTTCTTGCAGCCTTTGAAGCGTTGGTAGGGCTAATCATCGAGGTGACTTTCATTGCTACTTTAACATAGCGTTTTTTTAACAGGTGATGATCCCAACCTTAAACCAGGCAGGATATCTCTTCTACTATCACTATGCTCAACTCTGGAGCCATGCCTTCATACCACGCATTCTCTTATCTCTAGTAAAGTCGTTTCTCGTCTTATTATAACGAAGAACGGCTTACATGAATCCATAATATGATTCATGTAAGCCGTTCTTCGTTACATGTGCATCATACGCTTCTACCCAAGTGTCTGAAAAGACTGTGTTGATCATATAGCACACAGGTGAACCAAAACTATAAAAGCGGTCTAAGTGTACTTAGACCGCTTTTATAGTTTTGGTTCACCTATACCTTCCTTCGGCGTCGGAATGAGACGGGGCCAGCCGACAGGATACTCAGGCGCCCTAATCGTGGAGAGAGCCACTGATCCACTCCATAGTAGCGTCCTGCTGCAACAGCAAGCAGTGTCCCTGCAAGGAGAGCATACACGAATGCTGTCCCAATATCAGTACTCTTCCCCGGTTGGATCGGACCACCAAAGCCTTCAGCTATTGACCAGATGCCTAACGAGTAGATGATGCTTACCACAGCAGTCAAATTTGTGAGAATGCCAAAGATGAAAAAGACTGCTAGTGCTGTTTCTATAGAGGCTATCAGGTAGGCATAAAAATGTGGATTGGCACTGATAATGTTACCCCAGAAAGAAATCCAATTTTGTATGAGTGCTGGTTGCCCATCCTTGGCACTGGTAACTTGATCGGCAAACGAGTCGATGAATTTAGGCTGCCATTTGAGCCATGCTGCAACCCCCCACACTAATCCGAAGGCAATGCGTAGAAACGCGATTGCTTTAGCTCGCCAAGTGGAGACTCTTGTTAGTCCTGTTGTGGTGAATGGCACCTGTTCGAGTGCGCCACTGGGTGCGGGTCCTGTGTTGACAATCATCGCTCCCTCTGAGGATGAGTTTGTTTGTCTTTGCATGATGTTCTTTCCTTTCAAAAGTGAAGTGGGTGCTAAGTTTGAAACATCAGTAGGAATTTCTAGTAAGTACACGAATATGACTTGTATTTCGTTACTAGAATCAGCAACATTTTTTATGAATGAATTTCTGATAAATTATATACAGGACAATAACATTAAAAAATTATTAGAAGTGGAAAACACTATCTGATTTGGAGATGGAAGGGGAAGAATACTTACAGCATGACCATATCATGTGCTCGTAAATAATGCACAAACGCTTCTTTCGCCAAGTGCAAAGCTTCTTGCAATTCATCGTCTACCACTACATCGGGTTCCCACCACCAGTGTGAGATCGTCCATATGCCCTTCTCAAGTCGAGAGTCGAAGCGAGCGACGAAGCGGTCTTTGTAGAAAACGGGCAACACGTAGTAGCCCCAACGACGTTGTGCCAGAGGTTTGTAGACTTCCCACATGTAATCGAAGGAAAAGATGTGCTGTATCGCTTTGCGGTCCCATATGAGGCTGTCGAGTGGTCCTAAAAATAGCATACGTGATGGAAGGAGTTCTGCATTGAGGAGGGGTAACATGTTGGTGAGAATGTAGTAGGTCCACGTTTTGCCCTCAATATGAAGTGGCGTGAGTGTCCTCTCTTCTACAAGCTGTGCTATCGCGCGTTTACGTGTTGTCGCATCGCCACAGGCACTCCAGATACATGCTTCTGCTATTGGACGCAAGAAGCCCATTGCTTTCACACGTTGAGTCATTATCCAGCGATGGTAGCCATCCGCATCCAGTAGAGATGGTTCATTGTAGTATCGAGGCGAAATGACACGTTCGGGGCGATCATAATAATGCCGTCCACCTTTACGATGATGAGTGACGAGTTGCCCGCTTGCCCAGAGTGCCCGCAGAATACGTTTCGTGACCGTCGAACCATACCATGAACCACGTTCGCCGTAACTTGCACGGTCTTCAAACTCCAATGATGAAAGAGGGCCGCGTGCATCGAGAGCAGCGAGTATAGCAGCTGCTTCTCCCGCATGGCTTTTCAATATCTCGCGGTCATGATATGGCGCATAACGTTCGCGCATCAAGGTGCGCTTCGACCAATCGTTCATGGGTACAAGGCACGCTTGTTTGTCCCATGAGTCGTACACCATGCGTTCAGTATAGGCTACAGGTTGCCAATCATCAACATGGTAGCTAGGAACGCGTGCCTGAAAGACTAAATCGGGATTGCGTCCAACTGGATTGAGCGGGTCGTATTGAACAGTACTTAACCGCTCAAAGACGCCTTCGATATTCGTGGGTGTGAAATGATAGTTCGCGAGGAAGCGGCGTGCCTCTTCTCGCGAAAGATGTATGCTCAAGAAAGTGTAACCTCGCTTGTTGGCTTAACAGTGATGGTATGTGTCTCGGTTCCAAAACCGTTTACAACATGGTTGAGATAGGCAATACGTTGCGCGGGTGGTAGCACAACATCATTATAGCCTGTTGTCGTATGAGCGTCGCCTATCAATGTTACATTGTAGCCCTCTACGGTGGCACGACGGATGGTGGTATCGACACAATACTCGGTCTCGCCACCGACGACCACGAGGTGTTGAATGCCTCGTGCCTCCAACTCACGTTTGAGAATTGTATCATAAAAGGAGTCCGAGGCGCGTTTGTGGACGATTAACTCGCCTGCCTGTGGTGCAATCGCAGGATGAATAGCCCACCCTTGCGAGCCGACTTCTAAACCGTCCCCTTGTTGACCATCATGTTGCACATAGATAACAGGAGTGTGTGAACCTCTAGCCTGTGCCAGCAAAGCGTTGATGTTGTCGAGTACCTCTTTGCCTTGATAGGCGGCTTCGATCAACCCAACTTGAGTATCAATGATAAGTAAGGCCGTGTTGTTCATGGTGATGTTCTCCTCTTTTTAGTATAGTACTACAAGAGTGTATCATGAATTGCGGTCAAGAAAAGCCCTGATTTAGGAGTATACAAGCAATACTTTTTTCATGATATGATGATGTGTAGAGACGCTAGCCCAACAAAGCCGTTGTTGTGTATCTCTTTGTCACGCACATTGTTGTATGAAGGAGCATTTCTTATATGGCAAAAACTCCAAACATGACTGACTACGAGGCGGAACGACGTAGTTTCCATCTCGATGTTCCCGCCCAATTCAATTTCGCGATTGATGTGATGGGCAAGTGGGCTACGGACCCACACAAACTTGCGATGCAGTGGCTTGGGCAAAACGGTGAAGAACGCTCAATCACCTATCAGCAGTTCGTAGAACGCTCTAGCCGAGCCGCGAACGCCTTTCTCGCGCTTGGCATCCAAAAGGGGAATCGCATCATGGTCATGCTGCCACGCATCCCCGAATGGTGGGAGACCGTCCTCGGCCTGATGAAATTAGGGGCTGTGCCCATTCCTTGTACCACATTATTGACATCTAAAGACATCCAGTTTCGTGCGGAAGTCGCGGAGGTGCAGGGTTTCATTACTGATGCAGAAGGGGCAACAAAGTTTGACGCGGTACGCGACCAATGTCCGACCATCAAATTCACTGTGCTCGTGGATGCCCCTGATCGTCCAAACTGGATAAACTTTCAACATATCTCATCGCAAGCCTCGCCTGACTACACGGGACCCAAAACCAATAGCGACGACCCGTGCCTCGTCTATTTCACCTCTGGCACTGTTGGCTATCCCAAGATGGTGCTGCACACACAGGCTAGCTATCCCATTGGGCATACCATCACGGCAAAATACTGGCTTGACCTCGACGAGAACGATCTTCATTGGAATTTGTCGGAAATGGGATGGGCAAAGGCTGCGTGGAGCAATCTTTTTGGGCCGTGGATGATGGGTGCGGCAATGTTCATTCAGGACTCACGCGGCAAGTTCAATGCTATCGAGACGCTGGAAATGCTCAACAAGTATCCTATCACGACCCTATGCGCTCCTCCTACCGCCTATCGTATGCTGGTGCTTGAGGAACCGATGGCCTACATGAAAACGCATCCACCCAAAGCACTGCGCCACGTTGTCGGTGCTGGGGAACCTTTGAACCCAGAAGTGATACGCGCATGGCAACAAAGCACAGGCTTGACCATCCGCGATGGCTACGGGCAAACCGAAACTGTGCTCATCTGTGCCAACTTTCCACCATTGGAGGTCAAACCCGGTTCAATGGGCAAGCCTTCCCCTGGCTTTGATTTAAGCATCATCGACGATGAGGGCAACGAACTTCCACCGAACAAAGAGGGTGATATCGCTGTAAGCATTCATCCGCAGCGACCGACCTGGATGTTCAAGGAATACTGGCGCAATCCTGAAGCATCGGCGGCCTGTATTCGTGGCGATTGGTACATCACGGGTGATCGCGCCTATAAAGATGAGGATGGCTACTTCTGGTTCGTAGGTCGTGCCGATGATGTCATCATTAGTGCTGGCTATCGCATCGGACCGTTCGAGGTTGAAAGTGCTTTAAAGGAGCATCCAGCTGTCGCTGAGTCAGCTGTGATTGCCAGCCCCGATGCGATGCGTGGCGAAATTGTCAAAGCCTACGTTATCCTTGCTCCCGGCTACAAACCCTCGCCTGAATTGGCGACTGAACTACAGGACTACGTTAAAAAAGTAACTGCTCCATACAAATACCCACGCGAGATCGAATTTGTGGACAGCTTACCCAAGACGATCTCAGGCAAGATACGTAGAGTGGAATTGAGAGAGATGGAGCAAAAGAAGAAATCAGGGAAATAATGAATGTTTTCAGCGTTGGAGAAACAGGGGCCACAAGGCACCTGTTTCTCCAA
>CAXTWV010000271.1:6390-6953 GCA_964248005.1 uncultured Ktedonobacteraceae bacterium
ATTTTGTTTCCCCGCTGTACACCCACCGGCCCAACCCCCCCTTTGCGCCCCAAACGCTGAAAACATTCATTATTTTTGAGTTATGAGGATGGTATTGTGCAATTACGCATTTTCTTTAATCCAGTGGACATGTCCGCTGTTGAGATAAGCCCAAATGACATCTATATCGTGATTGATGTTATCCGTGCGACCACAACCCTCACCACCGTTTTCGAGAGTGGTGCCTCTCGCGTTTATGCGGCGAACTCGCTTGAGCAAGCACAGCAGGCGGCGAGACAATTTTCCCATCGCCTCTTATGTGGAGAACGGCATGGCTTGCCTGTAGCAGGATTTGATTATGGCAACTCGCCAGCCCAGTTCGCGCAACTGGACCTGAGTGGACGCGAACTTATTTTGACCACGACGAATGGCACACGTGCCTTCTACGCTTGCCCCGCGAGTAGTACCCGACTCGCGGGCTGTTTTTATAATGCACATGCTGTCACTGCTCGCGCTCTTGCACTTGCACAGGAAAAAGGCAGTGACGTGGTGATCGTGTGCGCTGCCGAGTCGAATTATTTTGC
>CAXTWV010000272.1:0-4426 GCA_964248005.1 uncultured Ktedonobacteraceae bacterium
TACCTGACAAGTTTCTTTCCACAAATGCGAGGCCCAACACTGCAAAATCTCTACCTTCTCGACACACAAAAGGGCATGAAGCAGCATGATAGCGACCTGAAACAAGTTGTTACCAATACCCAATACTGCACAAGTTTTGATACGAGCTATGATGTGAAGTCCCTGTACCTTGCTACCTGTCATGGTGATGGTAGTGTTGGCAATGGCTTTAATGGAGCAAGTAACCTCACTATTCAAGACGCACAAGGTGGGTCGTCGAGAAGCATTCTCACAAGTACAACCATGGCAATTACGATGGTGCGAGCGATTAGCCCGACAACTCTCCTCCTCATGGTTGAAAATACGGCTGGTGATACAAGCAAGAATGGCTTGTGGAAAGTCAACATTGACGGTACGGGTTTGACACGTCTCTCAACGGATACCACTAACGCACAATCACTATGCCCCTACACGCAATACGCATGGTCGAACGTATCATCAGATCAGAACTACTACGCGCTACAATCGTATGACCAAAACACGCATACTTACGGGATGTATTATGGCCCCCTCACTGGTGGCGACCCAAACCAGTTCGCAGGTATCAGCGATGGCAAACAATTTTTCCTCGCTGGGTGGACGATATTTTAATAGAGCGCAAAAAAACGTCATTTATTCACTAATACATGACGTTTTTTGACGCTCTATTACACTAGCCCTGCTTTTTGCGCGATGGCGAGTTTCTTCCATTCAACGCGCAATACGGCGGCGTCAATCATTTGATCGTCAATGACGATTGCGCCTAAACCGCCCTGCACATCGGCCTTCTCGTACTCATCAATAATATGTTTGGCCTGGGCAATCTCCTCTTGTGTAGGCGTAAATACCTCGTGGATGATGTCGATTTGTGCTGGATGAATAGCCCATTTGCCATCAAAGCCCATACGTACAGCCATTTTCGAGTCACGTCGGCACGCTTCGTTGTCACGAATGGCAAGTGTTACGCCATCGACAACCGTCACGCTAGCCGCACGTGCCGCAGTAATCGTCTTGGCTTTGGCGTAATTGTAATAAAAAAATTGCTCACTCCCAAGTTCTTGCGCTCCAATATCGCCTGCGAAATCGACAAGTCCAAAGATGAGACCACCAACGCGCGGAGTACATTTCGCGATCTGTTCGGCGTGCAAAACCGCGTCAGCAGACTCAATTAAGACCTCAAGCTGAATACGCCCAGGTTCAAAGTTCATATTCTCCTCAATTTGCGAGAGGAAGCGGTCAACAAAGAGAATGTCTTCTGGACCATAGCACTTCGGAACCACAATCACGTCGATGTTTTTACCAGCTGCCTCGACGACTTCGATCAGATCGCGATAGAAGAATTTGGTGCGGATATTGTTGGGGCGGAATGCACGAATTTTGCCAGCGAAGTCTAACGTGTTCAACGCTTCGATAACAGTCTTGCGTGCCTCGACTTTCTGCGATACCGCGCAAGCATCCTCCAAATCGAACATCACCTGATCGGCACTCGATGCGGCTGCTTTCGCCATCATCTTGAGATTGTGTCCAGGGACGGTGAGTTCCGAGCGACGTACAAGAAAATCGCGTGCCATAACCATCTGAGCTTTAGGTGGAAGTATGTTGCCATTGTTTGTCATTGTACATTCCCTTCCTTGCGCACCCGCGCCATTTTTTCTTCCCATGCACGTCTCTGTTGAGCATCATACGCTTCTGTTGGCACCATCACACGGCGTTTGAACGAAAGCACAGTTTCGCCACGCTGATTGTATGCTATTGTCTCAACCGTCACAATACCACGATCTGGCTTGCTGCTCGATAGTTTTTTGTCCAGAACCGTTGTCTCGGCATAGACGGTATCACCATGAAATGTGGGACCAATATGCTTGATATGCTCAAACTCAAGGTTTGCGATAGCTTTGCCGCTCACATCTTCAACTGTCATACCAAGTACGATACTAAACACAAGAGGGCCGACGACGAGTCGTTGCTTAAACTGCGTTGACTCAGCATAGTTCGCGTCAATATGTAACGGATGATGATTCATCGTCAACATGCAAAACAGCGTGTCATCATACTCCGTAATAGTGCGTCCAGGCCAGTGCTTGTAAAGTGCCCCAATCTCAAACTCTTCAAAGCAACGTCCAAATTGCATAAGATGTACCTTTCTGAATGAATACGTCGCCTGTAGGGACCCGATTTATCGCGTCCTGGGTCGGGCAGAGGGGCAACGTGTCGGCAACGCCTTCGTGCCCCAACGGTTCCCCACCACCCCACCCCAGGACGCGATAAATCGGGTCCCTACAGGCGTTTGTTTGTCAACCATTTTTCGGCGAAATCCACGGCGGCTCGTTGTGGGAAGAGTCGTGTTTCGGCAGAGCCAACACGTCCCATAGTAACAAGGCGCGTGTCTTGCTCAAAGTCATCGCCGATGTCTGGGAAGATATCAGAATTGATTTCGATATCACGATATTGCTTCCATACACGCTTTCCCTCTTCCATAAGCGGTGCCCCTAACATCGTTGGTATGGCGGAAGGAACACGATACTCGGCGAGATGAAACGAGGTATTGCTATCATAACCAACGCCCAGCAAGAGCACCCAACCGTCCAGATCGTAGAGACGTGCAAGGGGCGAGCCTTCACCTAAACCATTCTCAAGGCTATGCTGTGCAGTGATGAACGCTGCATGGCGTCCCCATGCAGCAAATGAATCCGTTGGGTGATTACTGCGTAACACACCGGGCCATGTACGAAATGACTCGACGATTTTCCCCATGCCATATGTAGGTGTCGTTTCTGGCTCGAATGCAGGCATCGTCTCATAAATTACCGACCACCATGCTTGCGGCACAGGAGGATTTTCCCACTTCGCAGGGTCAGAATTGCCACTGGTATGCGTGGGAACTACGATTGTTCCTTCCTCAGTCACAACATCCATGAATGCTTGCACCACCGCAATAGGTCCGCCACTGACCCACCCAATCGCGCGTAGCGACGAATGCATGAGCAGCATCATCCCTGCCGTCACACCCAATTGACGTAGGTCGTGCGCGAGACTTTCACGTGTCCGAGGATTTGGGGTTGCCTTAATGATATCTTCTTCGCTCATTTCTTTTCTTCAACTTCCTCTGTAGGGACCGATTCATCGCGTCCTTGTCCAACGGTCGATTGTCAAAAGGACGCGATGAATCGGTCCCTACCATCGACGTATCCATAACATTGTATCAAATTGCGTATTTTTGCAATAATTGACGTGCGATAATCAGGCGTTGAATTTCGCTTGTCCCCTCGCCAACGAGCATGAAGGGGGCATCACGGTAGTAGCGTTCGACGTTAAAATCTTTGGTATAGCCAAAACCGCCGTGGATGCGTAATGCATCAAGTGTGACCTCCTGGCACATCTCGGAGGCAAAAAGCTTCGCCATGCCAGCCTCCAAATCACAACGCTCACCACGATCTTTCGTCTGCGCGGCTTTTTGCAGGAGCAGACGTGCAGCCTCAATCTTGGTTGCCATATCCGCCAGTTTCAACTGAATCGCTTGATGCTGTGCAATAGGCTTGCCGAAGGTGACACGCTCTTGTGCATACTTGATGGAGTCATTAAAGGCCGCCTGTGCGATACCAACGGCACGCGCTGCGACGTTAATACGACCCACCTCTAATCCACTCATAGCGTGCTTGAAACCTTCGCCCTCGACGCCGCCTAAAAGGTTCGCAGCAGGGACGCTTGCTGATTCAAAAAGAAGTTCCGCCGTATCGACACCCTTATAGCCAAGTTTCTCAAATGCGCGACCAGCCGTGAAACCAGGAGTGCCTTTCTCGACAAGAAAGACACTCATACCCTTATATGGTGGTTGTGCGGAAATGTCAGTGCGTGCAAGAACGGCAAAGATGCTGGCATTCGCCCCATTTGTAACCCATAATTTTGACCCATTCAATAGGTATGCATCCCCATCACGAGTAGCAGTCATGGTGATTGCCTGTACATCGCTCCCTGCGTTCGCTTCGGAAATACAGAGGCCGCCGCGTTTATCGCCCTGTGCCATGATAGGAAGAAATTTTTGTTTCTGCTCCTCTGTGCCAAAAGCAGTAATCATATAGGCAACTAGCACATGGGTATTAACAATACCACTCAGGCTCATCCAACCACGCGCTAACTCTTCGACAATGTTGACATACGTCTCGAAATTCAAACCGAGTCCTTCGTACTGCTCTGGAATAGTGGCGGCAAAAATGCCCATTGTCTTGAGTTTCTCGATGAGTTCAAGGGGGTAGGTATCGTGTTGCTCAAGCTCATGCGCAACGGGAATGACTTCACGGTCTACAAAACGCCGCACCTCCTCGACCACCATGTGTCGCTCATCATTGAGTGGAGTGTTCATGATAAATGTTCCTTCGCTGTCGCTATTATTGTAACCAAATTGCAAGAT
>CAXTWV010000272.1:4526-6951 GCA_964248005.1 uncultured Ktedonobacteraceae bacterium
GAGCTCACCAACGGCAACGAATCCATTGTGTTCAAGTACCTTACGTGAGGCCGGATTGTCTAGTGTGACCCTCGCGCGTAGCCTGCTGATTCCGTACTCTGTGGCAGCAAGTTCACGCACCTTGCGCACTGCTGCTGTGGCGAGTCCCTGCTCCGCAGCCTTCCGCGCAATCCGGTATCCCAGTTCCGCTGACCCATCTCCCACTTCAAACAGGTTCACTCGCCCCACCACCTCGCCGTGCTCGGTTACTAGCAGGTGGAAGTAATCCGTCCCGGTGGCCTGCTGCGCGAGCAGTTGCGCATGCCGTTTGTCGAACTCGGCGAAGAACTCATCCCCTCGATCCGGCACTGACGCCGCGAAGTAGGCACGATTCTCCTGCTCGAACACACGCAGGGCTGATGCGTGGTCGAGGCGGAGCAACTGAAGGTCAGGCATGGGCAGGTGCAAGCGTGAGGTCGATTCTGAGCTGGCTCCCCCCTCCTCCTTCCATTCCATGTGGGCGACTTTGCCGCACACGGCCTGCCTCTCAAGATAGGAACATGCACTGACTTCTGACACATCTCGTTCATCCATGTGTTTCTCTCTTTGCTCAATAATGAATTAGACCCCTACAGTTGAATATCATTATTCGTTTGTTATATCTTACCATTTCAAGAAGATGCTCACTTAATAGAGACTTGCCCCAACGTATAACTCCCATCACTCGCTCTTCCCAGAATAGCAAGATGTAATGGTTCATAGTAGTGGCCTGGATCAACTACTTGTATCGACAAGGTATATGTTCCTGTGGACAACATGTGTGGCAACAAGAATCTGTCTGGAAACTCTATAGGCGTGTTTGTGGGTGTTATCGAGTTCTTTGTGGGTACTAGCTTTTGCAGGTCTAGCCGAGATTTTCCTTGCCATACGATATTTCCCCTACCATCAGCTAAACGTAACATGATATTCCACTGTGTATAGGCAGGTGTGACGTTTATGTTTGACCACACGCTTGTCACGAGAAATGGCATATTCGTTGCGATACGTGATGGCATAGTGACACTGTTCAATACAAAACGGGAGCCAGAAGTTGCAAATGTTTGTTTCATATACAGTTGTTGCACGCGTGAATAGGGCGCATAGGAAAAGTTGCCATCGCCAATCATGGCTATATGATATGTCTTCACCTGATAGAAAGCAGTCTGGAAATCTGGCTTTGTGCATGTCTCGACAATGAATGGGGCTGTTCGCCAGCGTTCTTGCGCTAAAGGCACTTTTTGCAGATTGTAACTTGCACCACCCATTTGCGATATACCTAGACAGTCAACACGAATACCCACCCTTGTAGAGCGGTTCAAAGCATAGTTGAGCGCATCGGGCGAAGCTGTGAGCATCATAATACGCTTATGCGGGAATGCTGCAATGTTGGCATCGATCAGTTTACGTTGATTCGCGAGGCTCATGGGTGCGATGAGAGTATCAGGAAATCCATAGGTATGCCACTCACCCCAATCACCATAAGGGAACATGTCTATCCAACCGAGGCGCGGATCATTGTTGTAGCGTTGCCCTAGTACAGCAATAAGTGCTTGCGCTCTAGCAATATAATGAGGATCATTCCAATCTGGCTCATATGCTTGTTTACCACTCGAAGTGTTCGTGAGCCAGCGACCATGCCGCATTAACGCAACAAGGTAGTTAGGAACGGCAATATTATCAACGCCTGCAGGCATGATGCGAAAGCCAAATGTGCCATGATGCGCTTGTGCCAGCACAAGTTCCTTATCTATCAACGAAAAGTCATAATGGCCTTGTGTTGGCTCAATCTCTTTCCAATCATAGCGTACATAGGAATCAGTGTAAGGCAAGTTAGGAATGGACTGATTGGAATACCAGTTGTAGGCACCCTGCCACGGGTTCGCGACTTCATCCTGGGTAGAGAGACTTCGAGGAGCGAATGTTATTGTGTTTCCGACGCCCTGTGGCTCTCTTGGATACGCGTTCTGTAGCGTGAGCGGAGTAAAGAAAATAAGCGCGATAAGCACTATGCCAGCAAAGAGCTTTGGATGATACAGACGCGGGAAAGGGTCTACCCGCGTATATCTAAAAAAATGAATATGTTTTATCATAGAGATTTAGACCTTATAGAAAATGTGATTTTGTGCTATAGGTATTACGTTCAGCAAAGTCTATCATGCTTTACAGACGCATGCAATTTTTTGTACCGCATAGGTAGATTTTGAAATTTTGAGGTGAGGCAGAAGAAAGTTCAAACTAGTCCTAGAAAATGCTTGACAATCTAGGGCTACTCTGATATCATTCTATCTACGCGAAGGGCACTAACTGATACAGAGAGTACTCGTAAGCGTACAACCTATGGAGTCGTGGTGTAGTGGCCTAACATGTCTGCCTGTCACGCAGAAGATCGCGGGTTCGAATCCCGTCG
>CAXTWV010000273.1:0-6926 GCA_964248005.1 uncultured Ktedonobacteraceae bacterium
ACATGATTGGGCAGGCCCAATCATGTCTGGTCACTGTTCTGTTCCCTCATTATTCTTCGCGTAACGCTTTCCGAAGCTCGCGTACAAAGCCGAATGCACCTTGCATCCAGGTCATCTTTGGCTCTTCGGCTTTTTTGCGCTTGGCGGCCTCTTGCTGACGCCGTATGGCATCAGCAATGACAGCCGCACGTTGCTCTTCGGCGCGTAGGCCATCATAGGCGGCACGTCTTGCGACACTACTTAACACACCATATGCTTCATTCAGTTGTTTAATATGGGTATCTTTTGCCTGCTTATTCAAATCAGGATGATGCAAACGTACAAGGCGACGGTATGCCGCTTTGATTTGCTCAGGCGTCGCGTTGGGTGACACCTCTAACCGTGCATAATAATCTGGTACAACCATTCCTGCCCTCTCAGCTTCCCGTACTGCCAAAACCACCACGGCCCTTGCCTACCGAGTCTACCTCATCCCATACAACATGTGCGACAGGCACAAACATTCCCTGCGCAATACGCTCGCCACGTTGTACCGTGACCACTTCATCGCGAAAATTGTAGACCTGTATCATCAACTCATCGCCATCGCCACAGTAGTCCTGGTCAATCACACCTACGCCATGTGGCACCAACAGCCCTTTACGACGTGGTGTACTACTGCGCATGGTCAGGAGCAACATGTATCCTGGCGGTGTCTGTACAATCACGTTGCCTGGGATGTAGCCCAATTTGCGCGGCGCAATTTCTGTCTCCTCGCGACATACCAGGTCGAAAGCAACCGAACCTGCCGTAGCGTAGGTGGGTAACGGTAAACTTGTGTCGATACGTTTAATTGCCACGTGTAAGTGGTGCGCGTCTATACTCATGTTCGCTATTTTACCACAGCAAGCCAGGAAATGTGCTCTCACTTTTTTCTACGAAAAACACAGCATTGTAGATCATGTTTGGGAACGAAACATCGTGTAGAGGTCTAATGTTATCTTTTCCGCTCGTTCCACTCCACGTTATTATAGTAATGTGTGTCCTGTGGATCATCGGCGGATTTACGCCCTGCTACTATCCATTCGTTACGGAGAAGCAAGCCTCCAATGAGCACAAGAAGCGATGCCAGCATGGTCACAGAAGGCGGTGTAGTCTTTTTACTCACCCGCAAACCGAGTTTCATCAACAAGGGTAGCATTAGGCCACTTCCGATTGTGCCTATAGTGAAGAGACGACCCGTTTTGCCTCGAAAGAGATGTCGTCCAAGTGGCCCTAATATGGGAATAAGCGCACCAATGAGGCTTAACTCGGTTGCCTGCGCGATTATTTCCGCACGATCCAAACGTTCAAGGGTGTCTTGCTGTCCCTTGTAGCGTCCAAACGAGAGGATGAGCGAGAGCGCGGAAAGACCCGTCGAGAGGCCCGAAGTGAGAAATAAAGGACCAAGAATATGCTTTGCTCGCCCCCAGATAGGAACAGCCGTAGAGGAGAGCAACACCCCTGTATAAGAGGCAACGAAGAGGCCGAGAGGTACACCGATAGCCTCGATAACCTTCACGGGTAACGCTCTCATTAGACGTGCCATAAGCGGAAACCAGTTTAAGAGACCATCCTTCGCCATCTGAGAAGCAGTGGTAAAGCCACAACAGAGGCCAAAGAACGTGATGCCCCATGTGCCGAGCGACATAGCCGAACGAAACTTGAGTATGCGCAACATGTGGTGAAAGCGTTCTGGTCGTCCCAGGTCCATGATGAGGAGAATAGGACTGGCAAGAATGCACACGAATGAAAGATAGCGACCAGCACGCACGAGATTTTTATCCAGACCAAAGAAATCGGCTAACGTCGCTACCAAATAAGAGCCACCTGCCATGCCACCGAGAAAGAAATAGAGCACGATTTCCCATCCCCAATGCGCTTTCTTCACAAGCGGCAAATTGTAGTATGTGTTCGGCTCGCCTGACCACTGTCTGCTGGCACCTCCTGCTAACGTCCCTCGTAGATTCGGTTGAATGACGGTAGCAATATCGCCAGTGCTTTGTGGTTGTTTCCCATTGTTCATAAACTTGTTTCCAATCGTTGAGATAACATTATGGTTGTGTTCTCTTCAGATGACCGATTTCGTAGGGACCAGATTATTCATGTGCATTATTGGTGCATCCGCGAGGAAGCAAGGGGATGCGCACATTGCTTCGCTCGTGCTGAGGACGCGATACATCGGTCCCTACGACTGAGGACGCGATCAATCGGTTCCTACAATTTGCCTTTCAATAGAGAGAGGGCTGTGGCAACCGTCAAGAATGTTGCGGCGATGGCACTGGCGACAAAGCCGGGTAACACATTGTTTTGTGGCAGCTTTGGCTTCTCTGGCAAGTTATAGACGGAAGGACGGTCGGTGAGTAAGAAAAATGCGTTGAGATCACCGACAGAAGTTTTCTCATCAACACCATAGAGATAGGCTGTTGGTACATTACGCTCCTGAAGCACAGTGACACGTTTTCTTGCCTTCTCCTTCAATTCGGTGAGATCGCCAAACTGAATTGAGTCGGTGGGACACGCTTTCGCGCACGCTGGCTCAATGCCGTCTTTTTGACGATCATAGCAGAGCGTACATTTCGCGGCATTGCCAGTCTCTTTGTTGCGACCGATGACGCCAAAGGGACACGAAGGCACACAGTAGCCACAACCGTTGCAGATATCCGGCTGTACGTAGACATCACCAAACTCGTTGCGAATAAGTGCCCCCGTTGGACACGCCTCCATACAGCCAGGATGCTCACAATGCTTGCACACGTCGCTCATCATAAGCCAGTTGACCATCTTCCCATTATTATCGGCTAAGTGTGTCTGCTCGACAAACGCGACATGCCGCCATGTCGTAGACGAGAGGGCAGTTGTGTTGTCATAGCTGTGGCCCGTGAGTTTATAGCCATCGGCGGGCAACTGATTCCATTGCTTGCACGCTACCTCACAGGCTTTACAGCCAATACACAATGTGGTATCGGTGAAAAATCCATGTTGAGCCATACCTATTTTTTCTCCCCCTTCTCGACATGAGATGACTTGTCTTCGTAAGAGCGAACAGGCATTTCACGACCTATATAACTTGCGTCCTCGCCGCGATGATTACGACGTCCCGCACGCATGTTACAGGTGAATGATTTCGCATCGTGCATACTGACATTGCGATCAGCGACTAACAGCAGCAGGTCGTTTGCAACATCGCCTGTTACCACACCTGAATATCCCCAGTGGTACGGCAAGCCAATCTGATGAACAGTCCTGCCCCCAATCTTTAAGGGTTGTATGCGGTCTGTCACCATCGCCTTTGCCTCGATCTCACCGCGTGCTGTGTTGATGGTAATCCAATCGCCCATTTCGACGCCTTTTTCAGCCGCCAGTTCCTTGCTAATCTCGGCGAATAACTCTGGCTGTAGCTCAGAGAGCCACGGGAGCCAGCGCGACATGGCACCACCCACATGATGCTCTGTCAGGCGATACGTGGTAATAGCATAAGGATACTTAGGATTCGCAATGCCATGCTTTGGATTATCTGGCCGATCCCAGTATTTCACAACTGGATTACTCGGTGTTTGCGGATAGAGCAGATTATTGACAGGCGATTCAACTGGCTCATAATGCGTGGGCATTGGACCGTCGGTCAGCCCGGTTGGAGCAAAGAGCCGACCCCTTCCTTCGGCTAACATAATGAATGGTTCAGCACCGGAGTGGGCGTCGAGTCCTGTACCCTCATAATTGGCTTTCGTATCAGGCGACTTTGTTACAGGGAAATCAGGAACATCATAACCACCCCAATGCCCCTTACTCCCGTCGCCATTATCGTGCTCAGAGTCCCACCAGATGTATTTCTTGCGCTCCGACCACGGCTTTCCCTCTGGATCAGCTGACGCACGATTATAGAGCATACGACGGTTTGCGGGCCAGGCAAAGCCCCAATCAAGGCTTACGTAGTTATCAGAATTGCGATGTTTCGAGTGATTATCACCCTCCTTCGGCATGATACCACTAAAGATCCAGCAACCACACGCGGTACTGCCATCGCCTTTCAGGTCTGCGAAACCCTTGACCACCTTCCCATCGGCAAGTGTAAAGCCGTTGATCTCCTTCACAATATCGTCAACCACAGGTTCTCGCAATTTGCCTTCACGACGATAGTTCCAGGTCAGATTCAGAATAGGCTTGTCGCGTTCCTTCGTGCTGTCCTTATACAACTCTGTCACGCGTTCATACAGTTCCGCTATGAACCAATTTTCTGAACGTGCATCATCGGGTGGCTCAACCGCCTTCTCGCGCCACTGTATGAGACGTTGTGTATTGGTGAAACTGCCCTCTTTTTCAACATGTGACGCAGCCGGTAGGTAGAAAACTTCGGTACCTATCTTTGTTGGATCAACACCAGGGCGCTTCCAATACGTTGCGGACTCAATCTCATAGAGATCACGCACGACCAGCCAATCCAGTTTCTCCATTGCGGCACGATGGAAGCCAGCATTGACACCGCCAGCAGCAGGATTCTGACCGAGGAGGAAGAACCCTTTCACATTTCCATCTTTCATGGATACAAACATAGCGAGATCAGAATAGTCATCAACCACTTTAGGGAGATAGTTGAAAGCCCAATCATTCTCTTTCGTGGCGGCGTCCCCATACCACGCCTTCATCAAACTGATAAAGTATTCAGGATAGTGTACCCACCAGCCTGTTGGCTGATTATTGTTCTCCCAATAGGTTTGCAGATCGAACTCTTGACGCTGTGCATTCGGCATAGCGAGATAGCCCGGCAACATGTTATACAATGTTGGGATATCAGTGGAACCTTGTATATTCGCATGACCGCGCAACGCCAGGATGCCACCGCCCGGTCGCCCCATGTTGCCTAACAAGAGTTGTAATATGCCTGAGGTGCGGATTATCTGCACACCAACACTGTGATGCGTCCAACCAACAGAATAGCTAATATTCGTGGTACGCTCGCGCCCAGAATTTTTGACTAACGCATCGGCAATTTTGAAGAAGATATCCTGGGGGATACCGCAAATCTGCTCAACCATCTCTGGCGTGTAACGAGCATAGTGCCGTTTGAGAATCTGAAAGACACAACGTGGATTCTGCAAGGATGGATCACGTTGAATCTCCCTGGGATGAGCATTCGGTGTCGTACCTTGTCCTTCCTTAGCGTCAGGCGAGATATGTTGCTCGCTACTTTGCCCGCCTTCTTGTGCTTTGCTTGAACCAGCTTTCTTCGAGCCTCCTGCCTCTTTCTGCTGCTGTGCTGCTTTTTCCTCCGCCTCTTTCTCCTTCTCCGTCAACTTGTACTGCCAACTCTTGATATTATAGGTGTGTTTGTCTTTGTCTAAGCCAGAGAAGACACCTTCCAGGTCCTCTGCATCCTGGAAATCGTCGCTCACAATGGCGGCAGCATTGGTGTATGCGTGTACGTACTCTTTAAAGTAGAGTTCATTCTGAAGTATATAATTGATAAGTCCACCAAGGAATGCAATATCTGTCCCCACACGAATAGGAGCATAGATATCGGCCATCTGTGAGGTACGCGAGAAGTGTGGATCGACATGAATAATCGTTGCCCCACGCTCTTTCGCCGCCATCACCCAACGAAAGCCTACTGGATGGCATTCAGCGAAGTTGCTACCCTGTATTAAAATGCAGTCACTATTCTGTAAATCTTGTAGGAATGTAGTGGCGGCACCACGCCCAAAGCTTGTACCGAGACCCGGCACTGAAGCACTGTGTCATATACGGGCCTGGTTCTCAATGCCGATCATGCCTAACACGCGGAAGAACTTGGAAATGAGATAGTTCTCTTCATTGTCGAGTGTCGCTCCACCCAACGAACCAATGGCTAATGTATTGTTGATAGGGTTTCCGTCCGCATCCTTCTCTACAAAAGTTGCCTCACGCGTCTCATAGATACGCTGCGCAATGCGGTCCATCACCCAGTCCAACGGCTTGTCTTCCCAATCCTTTGCATAGGGTGCTCGATATTTTACCGTTGTGACACGTCTTTTGTTGATATCAAGCTGATAGCTAGCACTCCCTTTAGGGCAAAGACAGCCACCACTAATTGGGCTATCATAGTCACCTTCAATATCAATGACTTTCCCATCTTTGACATACACACGTTGCCCACAGCCAACCGCGCAATAGGGACATACACTCTTGAACACCTCCGCATCATGAATACGTGGTTTAAGGTTTTTACTCCGTTCGCTGAGCGGGTTAGGTACAGCACCCACATGTGTCGAAAGAGTTTCGCCGATGGCATGAGGGGAAAGTTTTTGAGCTAGTTTACCAAATAAGGATGCGAATACAACCATGTCTTTTTCAGCTTTCTATTGTGTGCAGCAACATCGTCGTAAAAGGCTTCAGACAACAACCTGAAACTTATCATTGGTAGAAACACGGAGTGCAACTCGAAAATGTTACACGTTTGGCAAATTATGTAGGGGCTATACTTCATTCCGCCCATATGCATAATTATAGCCCCTACAGTCAACGTATCCTACTGAGCCATCATCAGAACCAACAAATTTGTAACATTGCCACTTTCGTAGTGTTTCAAACGTATAAATAGGAAGAAGAAATATATTCTTTCTCAAAACTGGGACAAATGGGTCTCTTAGGGACTAGAATGATAGGCCAAGATGCGTTATAATGAAGGCATGGAATATTTTCCGGTCTCATACTGTTTTACTATGTGTATTTACAAACACACTGACTAGAACAGGATGCATGTCCTTGATTTCCTCCCAGCGACACTTAGTCAAAACATTTCGCTCGTAACGACTTGTTTTTTCTGAGTGTAGGGAAATGACCGGACTGACGAACGACGTATCTTGCTGCTTTAAGATACTACTTTTCATGGAGGGCGCACAATGATTGACTTAGAGCGTGCCATGACGGGA
>CAXTWV010000274.1:0-1133 GCA_964248005.1 uncultured Ktedonobacteraceae bacterium
CAGCAGCCTTTTGTCCGCACGAGCTTCACTTGGCTAGCCTATCTGATGCTGGGCTATTTTGCCTATCTACAGGCTGTGCTAGGTCCGTTGATGCCTTCTTTGCGTGCGGAATTGCATCTCAGTTATGCGATAGGAAGTTTGCACGTCAGCGCGTTTGCCCTCGGTACGATTCTTGCTGGCCTGTTTGGTGATACAGTTGCACAGCGAGTGGGACGCCGTATTGCCTTTTGGCTTGGTGGCATTGGCATGGCTGTGGGGGCGATCTTTCTTGCTCTCGGTATGACCGTCATCCTCACCATCGCGAGTGCATTTGTGATGGGTATCTTTGGTTCACTTTTGCTCGTCATGATACAGGCAACACTTGCCGATTTCTATCAAGAGCTGCGTACTACTGCTCTTACCGAGGCGAATGTGATTGGCAGCATTGGATCAGGTCTAGCTCCTGCGCTGGTTGGGCTATTTCAGCGCGTGGTGCTTGGTTGGCGTGGCGCACTCTATAGTATAGTTGCCATATTTCTACTGCTTGCTGTTTTCGGGTGGCACACTGCGCTACCACAGAGGCACGAGGAGCTTTCCACTACTATTTCCAAGAGTGAGCATAAAAGGCGAGCACCATTGCCACTCACGTTTTGGACCTACTGGATCGCCCTCGTATGCTGTGTGGCAGCTGAATGGTGTATTGTTGTATGGAGTGCCGATTTTCTGCATAGCACCGTTGGACTCAGTAGCAATAACGCGACACTCACATTAACTATCTTCTTTGTCGCAGAGGTCATTAGCCGCTTCATAGGCAGCCGTCTCACGCGAACCATACGTGGGTCCACACTCTTGCTTATCGCGCTTGGCATTACCTGTATTGGCTTTCCGCTCTACTGGTTATCACCCTCTGGTCCTTTTATCGTGTTAAACCTACTTGGCCTCTTCATTGCAGGTTTTGGAGTTGCGAATCTCTTTCCGCTTGCACTCTCGGTTGCTTCCAGCACAGCACCACGACAGGCGGATGCTGCGAGTGCTCGCATCTCGCTTGGTGCGGGTATCGCGATCTTCCTCGCCCCCTTCGCGCTTGGCTGGGCCGTCGACAACTTCGGTATTCAACGCGCCTTCAGTATCGTGCTTGTGCTATTATTGATGGC
>CAXTWV010000274.1:1233-6918 GCA_964248005.1 uncultured Ktedonobacteraceae bacterium
TACATTCTATTTCTGCGTTATTTCACGGTGATCACAAAGGGGAACTCCGCGATATACATGGGGCAAAGTTGCCCTGGCCTACACAAGGCTTGCTCATGGAACTCAAGGTTGGTCGTGCCAACTGATTTGGCGGTAAAACGCCATACACACACCTTATCGGTCTTCCACGCATAACCTGATGGTTGCTGGATTTCAAGGTTTCCCACAGAGGCGGTCGGACCTGACCACTTTTGCCCAAAGGGTAAGCGAATTTCTACTACATCGCCGACCTTCGCGGTAATCGTGCCATTCACCTGATTTGATTTCACCACAACGTTTGCGGTTGATGGCGCGGTACTCACGACCATATCACTGGGGCAACCTTGCGCGGTTCCATAGCCTTTGACCGCCGTCGGAGCGGGAGTAACTGGATTACTTCCTGTTCCACCAGTGCTTGTACCTGAACCTGCGTTTGTACCACATGCGGCAATAATACCGGTAAAGGTAAGCAACATGAGGGCAAGAAGAAATGTTGAAAGAGACCGTTTCGTGTTTTTCAAAAAATGAAGAATAGACATTCTTTATACTCCTTTGATACCGTTGCATACGTTGTTGTATCCTGTCCTTTGTCAAGACGTTTCTTGTGAAGGAAAAGTTCCCTCTCTTCAGTAAAACAATAAAAAAAGCAGTGGGAAGTCACACATGACTTCCCACTGCTTTTTTTATTGTTTTACTTTATTTTCCTGCAAACGTCCCTTTGCGTTTTTCGATGGAGGCTGCGATACCCTCTTTCGCGTCTTCGCTCTGGAAGCAGAGTTGCTGCAACTCACGCTCAAGGGCGAGCGACTCGGAGAAGGCCATCTCTGAGCCAGACTGTACAGAACGCTTAATACGTCCAACCGTCTTAGAGGCACGGTTTGGTGGGCAGAAGGTTTTCGCGTAAGCCATCACTTGTTCCCAATAGTTCTCGGATTCGTAGATGTAGTTAATCAAGTCGAGTTCCAGGGCATCCTCAAAGCTGAACAAGCGTCCCTCAGTCATCAACTCGATGGCTTTGTTCTTTGGTAGGGCGCGAGCCATACGCTGTGTGCCGCCAGTGCCAGCCATAACGCCCAGATTGACCTCTGGCAGACCAACCTTACCAGCACCACGTCGCGCGATACGAATATCACATGCGAGGGCAATCTCAAGGCCACCACCAACGGTATGTCCATTAAGGGCGGCAATCACCAACTTTGGCGTCTGCTCAAGTCGTGTGAGTGTCTCGTTCGCATGGAGACAGAAATAGTACTTGAAGGCTGGTGAGACTTTGTTCAACATACTGATTTCCGCGCCAGCACAGAAGAACTTCTCGCCCGCACCCCGTATGACCAGCACATGGACACTCTCATCGAAGCGAGCCTCCAGAATGGCATGGTCAAGTTGCTGCATCATCTCATAGCTATACGTGTTCGCGGGTGCATTCGTGAGTTCTATCACCGCGATACCCTCGGTTACAGTGTAGTTTACCAGTGTTTGCTCGATAGTTGTCGTCATGCTTCGCTTTCCTTTCGTGCTGCGTAGTCGTTCAGGACTTCATCATCCTTGATACGTTCAAATGGTGTATGACAAGCATTACAATAGTACTGCACCGTCAGCAACTGCTGACCGAACAGTGAAAACAATTCTGTTTCATGCGAACCACAATAGGGGCAGAGAACCTGCGCACCTTGTGTCTCCAGTTCGTTCGCATTATAGCGCATATCCATATACATCTCCCAAACCCTATCCTACGAGAATATATCTCATCTGTAGGGGTCTAATTCATTACACCCTGTTGGCGATTGACCATGTTGGAGATCGTTGAAAACGCTGGCGCATGTCCTGTAACACTGTGCATTGCCAACAGGGTGTAATGAATTAGACCCCTACATTTTGTTATGGTCGTCAACATTCATCTCGCATTTAATCTTCGCCCCGCAGAATCCCATCGTTCCCAGGACAACGCCTCGTTTGTCTCCCACTGTTGAGTTGTTTCATTGAAGGACGCAGGAATATTAAAGCTCATCTGCTGAAGTGTAGGCATAACCTTTTGCAGATAGCGGCTTCGCAATTCGTCGGGTAGGGCGTCGATGACGCCTGCTTGATACAACTGCTGCATTACAGGGTCGTCGTTGGGACCAAACCAGCACAGGGTCTCGTTCCATAGCGAGTCAAGTGAGACGGCAAGCGTCCTTTTTACGGCACCACCGGCTTTACTCAAACGGCGTACCCAGC
Source organism: uncultured Ktedonobacteraceae bacterium (assembly GCA_964248005.1). Classification (GTDB taxonomy): domain Bacteria; phylum Chloroflexota; class Ktedonobacteria; order Ktedonobacterales; family Ktedonobacteraceae; genus JBBQVS01. The sequence continues at coordinate 3,469 of CAXTWV010000274.1, forward strand.
CCTCGCCATGCATCAGGTGAATACGTTCCTCTTGCAGAATTTTTCGTGCGCGTTGACGTAACGGTTCGTAACTTGAGTTTTGCGCGGCCTCGAAGAAGGTGCTCAAGGCAGTGTCGAACAGAAAATTTGTAGCGACAAAATCGGACCAGCCCGCGAAATCGTTGTCCAGAAAGGCCAGCGAATAGTGCAATGTGCGTGTCTCTGGCTCCACTTGTGTCGGGTCAGCCTCCGCTTGCACAAAATCGTCGAGCAGAGGATAGAGTGTACGTGCATGACCTAACTCATCTTGTGTCATGGCGGCGGCGGCTACGGCTGCCTCCAACGCGGGTGCGCCATTACACCAGTACGCGTAACGTCGTCCCACTGCTTGCTTATTATCCGCTAGTGAAGACAGTATAGCAAAGAGCGCGGAATTGTCTGTGCGCGTGCGTGTAGTATTGTTCATAACACCCTATCCCTCTGTTGCAACCAGGGCGTTCCCCTTGCGGGTGCCCTTGTCCCCTTATCGGAGATGTTTCTCTCATACACGGACGCACCTATGAGCTAATCACTGAGACGATACTCTCGCGTGGGATAATCACCATTTCGACCCAGCTAAACTCGTCGTAGATACTGCGGGCATAGACCTTTGCAAGCTCTACATCGTCTGCCATGACATTGCCGATTTCGTGTAATGGCTCGTCATATTTGCGTCGTGCGTAGACCTGCCAGACGACATCAGATGAAGCGAGAGGAGGACGCGATGAATCGGTCCCTACAGGGTCGTTCATGCCGAGACCCCCCAATAGCGCATGATGTCGATACCTTCTTCGCTTAAACGGGCTTTTGTCCACACAGGTTCCCATACAATGTCGATAGAAACGTCGCGTACATTCGGCTCTTGTAACAGACGTTCGCGGATATCGTCCATAATAAATTCCATCGCGGGACAACCCATCGCGGTGAAGGTGAGCTTGAGATTCACAGCTCCGTCCTGCTGTGTCAGCGCGACAATCAAGCCCATGTCCACAACGCTGATCGGCAATTCTGGGTCCATTACATCGCGTAACGCGTCCCAAAGCGCGGGACAAGATGTGTCTTTTTCGGTATGTGTTTGTAGAGAAGGGTAGGTGGTAGTCATGCTGCTAGTCCTCTTGCTCCAATTGGCGCAGCATGTCTTTTTTGCCACGCTGAATCATGGCGACAAACTCTTCGTTCTTGGGACCACGCGCCTTCCAACGCTTCATCACATCATCCCATGTGCAAGGGCCGTCCCAGCGTTTCGCCTTGGCATCGAAGTGCGCGGGAAAGGCACAATCAATGATGTATTTTTTCTGCTCGTCATCATAATGGGCAGGTACATCAATCTGTAGTTCGTTGCAAAGCGGTACGGCAGTCGAAAGCCAGATTTGACGTAGTTCGTCATTACTATGGCCCTTGAAGCCATAATCAAGCTGCTCACTATGCTTTTTCTTATCATCGGGTAAGCCAAACCACTCAACCGTGAGCAAGAACATCCAGTTGACGGCTTCCTGGAGTGCATCATGTCCACTACGGTCTTTATTCAACTTGCGCATTCCCTGTTCGCCGTGACGCAGGTGAAAGGTCTCTTCTTTATCAACCTTGACGAGGGCGCGTTTCCAGGGACCAAAGGTTGTACTTTGGTAGACATCGCCAAGCAATGTATAACCTGCGCGATCATAAAACGCGTTGGCGACAATGAGTTCGACCCAACTATCAAGCGGTACATCAAAGGCATAGGGATATTTGAAGTTGTGTGGCTCACGCTCGAAAATTAGTTTCTCAGTATCGACGCCCAGGTCTCGCATGAGGCGATAGGCGATATGCGCATGACCCATCTCATCCTGTATGATCGAGATGGCGGAGCCAAAGGTGTTTAACGAGGGTGCGTGCTTCGCCGCGTTATAGTACGCGGGAGCACTAATCAATTCTGTATCGGCGGAGACCGTGAGAATGCGTTTGATCCCTTCCAGATAAACAGGACTCATATGTTCGAGCGACTCAACGAGTTGTTGCTTATGAATACGCGTTAACAAAGCCTCTTCGCTCTGTAGTGTCGGTGCAGTCATGGACACTCCTCCTTAACAGGTTGGGAAAACAATCACATGTATTTGATATCTCCATATGGATATATCGAATTGTACGTTGTATCTCGCCAAAAGTCAAGGAAAATACAATCAGACAAGAAAAACGGGTTCCGTGTGAGCACGGAACCCGTTTTTCTTGTCTGATCGTGATTATTTTGTGATTATTTAGATTAGATGCCCATGATTTTGTAGATATAGTTTTGAGTTTCGGTGGGGACGCAGTTGAGCCATCCTGCACCACACGTGCTTACTGCATAATCGAGGTTGCCACCACCTGCATTGTAAGCGGCGAGGGCTTTCGCATAATCACCATTGTATTGAATGGCATAAGAAGCCATGAGACGTGCGGCACCACTCAGTGCCTGTATCGGGTCGTAGGGGTTTATACCCAAGCCTGCCGCCGTTCCTGGCTCAAACTGTGCGATACCTACCGCACCCGCAGGTGAAGAAGCATTGGGATCAAAGCCGCTTTCTGCGTAGATTTGCCGTACAAAATAATCGGGTGGAATACCTGCGTTGAGCGCGTCTTGACGTGCGATAGCTACGTATTGGCTTGTGGGAAGCGTGATTACAGGAGGGTTGCCCGCGACGGTTGCGATGGGCGGAACTGAAGTTGAGGCACCTGTCGTATCCGTGTGCGCGAGAATATTCCAATTTTGTTGCTGTGTATTTGCCCATTTGACCACACCACCGAAAATATGAAATGTACTTTGTCCACCATCGAGGGGCGCGAGGGTAAGCATTATAAAAAGCATCACAAATGCTACTGTGCCAAGCGCGATGCCATGGCGGGTGCGGCGACGCATACGACGTACAGGCTGGTGTGCCTCTGGTAGCAGGCGAGTACGTTTGTTGCTGCCAGGAATCACAATGAGTTGATCGGTTTTTCGAGGCGTGAACGTGCTATTCTGCAATGCGTGTATCAATGATTGTGTTGTTGGAATATCGTGTAACGGTTGTGAAACCGGAGAAAGTCCATTGATGCTCGGTTGAGCGTATCCCGTATACTGAGCAGGAGACGATGTAATGGATGTTTGAGAAGCAAGATACGCTTCTGACCCTTCCAGCGAGTCGGCAACACCGCGCTCTATCAAAGGGAGAGAACGGAACTGTGGCATGAATCTACCTCATAACTACACTACATTGGACAATCATACACTTTTCGGTGAGTCTACTAAACAGAACGTAGCACGTCAACATTCGGGTGGTTATCATACCAAAAGTAATATAGAATTCCAGAGACCTTTACAAGGCATATCGTATAATGAGCGATAAGGACTAGATTATGTATTTGATACATTCATCAGGATACGTCGGCTGTAGGGACCGATTTATCACGTCCTTGTGGCATCTCGACTCCCGA
>CAXTWV010000275.1:0-1729 GCA_964248005.1 uncultured Ktedonobacteraceae bacterium
CGCCGCATTGACAGTGAGGAAATGGGCGTAATGAATTAAGGCCCCTACAGCATTTATTGTACCTGTTACCCTTCCAAGCGTTGCTCGTCTAAATCAAGTTCGCGTTCGATACGGCGGAACACTTCGTCGCTGATATCGCCTTGACTACGTAGGTGAAGAACGGCATCTTGTTCGGCTTTCAACGTTTGTTGCAGCAGATATTGATAGGTTGCGAGACGTTTTTCATTTTGTGTAGGTTCTGCACCATCGGAGGCGTCGGTGATACTTTTGATACGTACTTCGTAGTGGGTACGTAGGTGTTCCGCGGTCTTTTGAGGGACATCCCCTTGCTCGATCAATTCGTTAATACGATCAAGAGCAGCTTGCGCGGTGGTCATGCGAGCAGTGGCTTCTTCACGTTCGGCGGCACCATCATCTCTTAAACCAAGGCGATGAATCAGGAATGGCAGGCTGAGACCTTGTAGGACAAGCGTCACGAAAATGACACAAAAGGTCAAGAACACGATCAATGCACGTTCGGGGAAGGGTGATCCACTTTGCGTTACCTTTGGTAGCGCGAATGCTGCCGCAAGGGATACCACGCCACGCATACCCGTCCATGCGATGACCACTACGTTTCGCCAACCAGGATATGGGTCTCGTTTACGCACACGACGACTCAACAGACGCGGCAGATAAGTAGCAGGAAATACCCACAACATACGCACGACTATCGTCGCAACGCAGACACTGACAGCATACCAGAGTAGATTTGCGATACTACGCTGGGCAATCGTGCTACGCAACGTGTCAAGAATACTCCGCAGTTGGAAACCAATAACAATAAATACTAGCCCGTTTAACAGAAAGGTAAGGTTGTTCCAGACCGCGAGTGCTTGTTGGCGTGTATCAGCGGAAAAAAGCACGGGTGCTCGCCACGCCAAATAGAGTCCTGTAGTCACGGTTGCGAGCACTCCCGATACATGAAGTCCGTCAGCAAGTAGATAGGCCGCGAAGGGTGTCAGAAGCGTAATAGTGATTTCTAAAGGTGGATTATTCAAGAAGCGATGCACCTGAGTGAGAATCAAGCCGATAGCGAGACCAATAAGAATGCCACCAACACTATTCACAACAAATTGCAAACTCGCACTTGCGAGGGAGAATGTACCGGTCACAACAGCAGCGATAGCGAACTGATAAGCAACAAGGCCAGAGGCATCATTGACAAGACTTTCGCCCTCTATGATGGTCACAATACGACGTGGGACACCGAGGCGTTGCGCGATAGAGGTTGCTGCCACGGCATCGGTTGGTGAGATGATGGCACCGAGCACAAAGGCAGCTGCCCAGGGGAGTCCAGGGACAAGCATATGCGCCACTATTGCAACAAGAATTGTGGTAAAAAGTACAAGGCCAATAGCTAGCAGCGAAATGGGGCGCAGGTTCGCGTGAAAGTCGCGCCACGATGTCGTCCATGCCGATGCATACAGCAATGGTGGCAGAAACAGAAGAAATATCAGATCGGGATCGAGCGCAAATTGTGGTAAGCCTGGAATAAATCCTAGTAGCAGGCCGCCGAAAACCAGCAGTATAGGATATGGAATTTTTAAGTAGGGTGCAACAACGGCGAGTGCCACCACAACCACGAGCAAACTCAAAATAAGCGTGATAATGGTATGCACAGAAGGTTGCTCAGCAGAGGCTGCAATAAGCGTTGCGAGATGAAGCAAAGCAAGCATATGTTTTCCTT
>CAXTWV010000275.1:1829-6668 GCA_964248005.1 uncultured Ktedonobacteraceae bacterium
GCAGAGGCTGCAATAAGCGTTGCGAGATGAAGCAAAGCAAGCATATGTTTTCCTTGTACGCATCTTAGTAGTATCTCTCTATTGCCTGAACAGGAATACACCTCTACTACGTTTTTGTTAAGTACAATGTATATGCTATTCAATAGATAGCAGCGAATAAAAGGATAGAAGGTATATAGATGGCAGCAACAATTCCCGCAGGGTTCAATGACCTTTTAGAGTCAAACGCCTTGGCACACATTGCAACAATTGGACCAAAGGGTGAGCCGCAGACAAGTCCCGTTTGGTTCGGATGGGACGGGACGCATGTCTTGTTTAGCCAAACAAAGGGTCGTCAGAAATATCGTAATCTTAGGCGTGACCCACATATCGCACTTTCAATTGTCGATCCCAAGAAGCCACTTCGCTATCTTGAGATACGTGGCACTGTAGCACGTATTGACGAGGATGTGGACAACAAGTTTATCAACTCAATGGCAAAGAAATACATCAATCAGGATGTTTATCCCAATCACCAGCCAGGAGATGAACGTGTAGTTGTGGTTGTTCAACTCGAACACACTTCCTCAATGAATGTCTAAGGCTAGCATTAGTTCTTCGACAAGGGGAGGCTGTAAGAGTCTCCCCTACACACTTCTACACTAATTCTCCACGCAGCACCGTTACCGCTTGCCCACCTATCAGCACACGTTCACCGTCGAGCCGCACACGCACAATGCCACCGCGTGCCGAGGCTTGATAGCCTAGCATGGTATCCTTGCCGAGTTTCTTACTCCAATAGGGCGCAAGACAGCTATGCGCCGAGCCTGTCACGGGGTCTTCATCAACGCCGACCTGGGGACCAAAGAAACGTGAAACGAAATCATAGCCCTCGGTACTGGCACGGCTCGTCACAATAACACCGCGTGCGGGAACATTTTTCAGGAGCGAGAAATTTGGGCGCATGTTCCGCACGACCTCTTCCGAATCCACTTCGACCAGATAGTCAAACTCGTTTTTGCCAATATGCTGAGCAGGAACGCCTAACGCTTGCAAGAGATGCGCTGGCTCATCGACCTCTTGCTCAGGCTTTACTGGAAAGTTGAGTTCGATCCATGCTCCCTGTTGCTCAGCCGTTAAGAGGCCACTACGTGTATAAAAGCGTGCCTGTGTTCCTGCCGCCAATTGACCCGTTTCCCACAAAACGTGAGCACTGGCAAGCGTGGCATGTCCACATAAGTCAACCTCAACGAGTGGTGTGAACCAGCGCAGGTTGTAGCCATCTTGGTGTGCAACAAGAAATGCAGTCTCGGAAAGATTCATCTCTTGCGAGACCTGCTGCATCCATTGCTCATCGCGTGCCTCTGGTAGGATGCACACTGCCGCAGGATTGCCCGCGAATGGTTTGTTTGTGAATGCGTCAACTTGTATGATTGGTTGTGTCATGATGTTTGTGTCCTATTCTATTTTCATCGCTTACTGGTGAATTTTGACGACCAAAGCCGACAACGGCGGTAGGGGCAGCAATTCATTGCGCCCAAAGATGGGTCGGGAGGTGACTCTTTGGCACAAGAGGCGTTGGGGGACGTTTGCCCCCTGCCCCCATCTTTGGGCGCAATGAATTGCTGCCCCTACCGGTGGAATTCCCGCATGTGGTTGTCAAAGTTCAGTAGGGGCTTTCATTCATTATGTCCTTGTCCAATTATCAACGTAGTGAGGGCGTAGTGAATGAAAGCCTCTACGCGTTTCCATCTTCTTTCAACAATGTATATCATACTACCATGCATAATTTTATCATCCAAAGGGAGATTCTTTTACCAGCCAAACGTATGCGAAACAATTCCGATTAGACCAGCGTATACGTAAGTGATGACATTTTTGAGAAAGCATAAGATTGGAGAAAAAACATGCGCATCTCTAAGTATATTCATTCGTGTCTTGTGGTAGAGCAGGGAGACGAAAAGATTCTTTTTGATCCTGGCATCTTTTCCTTTATCGAGGGTGCCGTGCAACCCGAAACATTTAAGGATATTTCTACGATCATCCTTACACACCAACATCCTGACCATGTTGATATGAATGCACTCAAGCAGATTGTAGCGTTGAGTAATGCATCCGTCATCACGAACTCTCAGGGTAAGACTGCTCTCGCGAAAGAGGGTATTGAGGCAAGTGTGCTGGAAGAAGGAAGTCAGCAAACGAAAAACTTTACTATTCGTGCGCTCTCTTCAGATCATGCCGCGATACTAGCCCCCACGCTCCCACAAAACACAGCGTACATTCTCAATGATACGTTCTTGAACCCTGGCGATTCGTTCGCGTCCTTTCTCAATCCATTGAAAGGGATAAAGGTTCTGGCATTGCCAGTTATGGCACCGTGGCTGACAGAGTTAACTGTAGCAGAATTTGCTGGACGAATTTCGCCCCAAATGGTAGTTCCTGTCCATGACGGCTATGTGAAAGACTTTTTCATTAAGAGTCGCTACGACAACTACCAACGCTACTTCTCCGAGCAAGGCGTGAAGTTTCAGTACATGAGCAAGCTTGGAGATGCAGTGGATATAGGATAAGAGAATAGCCCATAGGTTACACAATAAAACTCCATTGACGCCTTTGTGGGCGTCAATGGAGTTTTATTGTGTAACTTTTCTGCTTGTAACAATCGTGTAACCTATTGAACGTCATCTCATATGGCTCCGCTACTCCTGCGAAGCATGTCTTGAGGTTCCTTCGACTTGACAGCAAGAGATTGTGGACACGAAAGGCACCATATTCTCTCATGCAAAGGAGCATCAGTATGTTTGTCCTCGCGGCACTGCAAGTACGTATTACACCGAACGTTAGCTGGGTAGACTACCTCATCATTGCGCTCTATTTTGCCGTTACTCTAGGAATTGGATTTACGTTACGAGCACGCATGAAATCTTCGGAAGATTTCTTTCTTGCGGGCCGTTCACTTCCGAGTTGGGTTACAGGATTAGCGTTTGTCGGTGCTAATCTTGGTGCGCTTGAGATTCTAGGTATGGGTGCGAATGCAGCACAATACGGCATCCTCCAGGCACATTTTTACTGGATCGGTGCCATTCCTGCCATGATTTTTGTAGCTATTTTCATGATGCCATTCTACTATGGAAGTAAGGCGCACTCAGTCCCTGGCTTTCTCAAACTGCGCTACAATGAAGCGACACGCGGCTTCAACGCTCTTTCCTTCGCCGTCCTTACACTCCTGACGAGTGGCATTAACATGTACGCGGCAGCGTTGGTGTTTAATCTCCTGTTAGGGTGGTCGCTCAACGCCTGTATTTTGCTTTCGGCACTGTTTATCATGGTGTATATCCTGTTGGGTGGGCTGTCGTCGTCTATTTACAACGAGACACTTCAGTTTTTCTTGATTGTCGCAGGTCTGTTACCAGTGACCATCATAGGGCTGATTAATGTCGGAGGCTTGGCGGGTCTAAAAGCCAAAGTGAATAACCCGGCCTTTTTTCACCTTTGGGCGGGCACGGCGACAAACAATAATCCGTTTGGGGTCAACTTCATCGGTATTGTGTTGGGACTCGGCTTCGTCTTGAGTTTCGGCTACTGGTGTACCGACTTTCTGGTCGTGCAGCGTGCGCTTGCTGCTGAGGATGAGGCTGCCGCGGAGCGTACCCCACTTATCGCTGCGTTTCCTAAGCTATTCTTCCCATTCCTGGCTATTGCGCCTGGACTGATTATCCTCTCCGTGCTACCACAGCTCGGACACGGCGGCGGCTATGGCAACTCGTATAATATGGCAATTCCCTTTGCTATGGCTCACTATCTGCCTAGTGGTGTTCTCGGCTTGGGATTGACCGCGTTGATTGCCTCGTTTATGAGTGGTATGGCTGGTAATGTCACCGCCTTCAACACTGTGTGGACCTATGACATCTATCGCTCATACATTCGGCGCGATGCACCAGACGCTCATTATCTATGGATGGGACGTGTTGTGACCGTCGTGGGTCTCATCCTCAGTATTGGAACTGCCTATATCGCGTCAAACTTCAACAGTATTATGGACTACGTGCAGGCATTGTTCTCCATTTTCAATGCGCCTCTTTTGGCAACGTTTCTGCTCGGTATGTTCTGGCGACGCACAACGCCCTGGGGAGGGTTCTGGGGTCTGCTGATTGGAACAATTCTCTCGATCATTCTCTGGGTTGGAGAACAGTTCATGCATCTCTTCTCATTTGGGAGTTCAGAGGGTTCGAGTATGTGGCGTGCGTTGATTGCATGGGGCACGTGTTTCGTGCTCACAATAGTTGTCTCACTCTTTACAACGCGTAAACCAGAGGGCGAGTTGAAAGGGCTGGTGTATGGTCTGACCGAGAAGGTTGAAGTGAAGGAAACCGTCTGGTATAAACGTCCCCTTGTACTTGTTGGCGCGATTACCGTAATCTTTATCGCGCTGAACGTCATATTCTTTTAGTAGTTGAGAAAGAGGGAAAAAGGCTATGAGTCAAGAGGCAAGAAATTCACAAGACGAGTCCGTAAACGAGGCAGAGTCGCCTGCAAATCCAGCGAACTCAAAGGAGAATGTGCAGGGTATGAAGCCTTCCGGCGAGGGGCACGGCTTGGCGATAACACCCATCATTGGGTTAACGATGGGCGCGATTGGCGTCATCATCCTGCTTCAGGGTTTGTTCGGTACGACAGCAGATTATAGATTGAGTGGTGGTGTCAACATTAACATCTGGTGGGGATTGGTGTTGATCGTCTTTGGCATTCTCATGTGGGGCGGGAACTACCTGAGTACACGCAGACAACGAGCGTAAGTTAAGCTAAAGAGCAGGCAGAGGGGGCGCGGCTGGGGCGGCCGCAGCCGGAAGCTCTGTGGGG
>CAXTWV010000275.1:6678-6914 GCA_964248005.1 uncultured Ktedonobacteraceae bacterium
ACACGTAGAATACCGTGAACGTGTAGGGAAGACCCTTGCGGTCTTCCTGCTAATAGGAGGCACGTCATAGAAATCGCGCATAAAGAGGTAAAAGGCATTTTAACGCCACAGCGTAACGGCTTTTTAGCAAGCGAACCGTATCCTTTCACACACGCACTCTCAGCATATACAGGATGCGGTTTTGGGAAAACAACGTGTGGTATGTATTGTTATGCCCAATTTCTGCCCAACTGGTC
>CAXTWV010000276.1:0-5466 GCA_964248005.1 uncultured Ktedonobacteraceae bacterium
AACGTTCGTCTTTCGCTCCCAGGTCCATTCCATAACCGCAATGGTGTCGGTTTCCACCAGCCCGACTCTCTGTGCCCCTTGTAAGGCTATGTACTCTTCCTGTTCGATGCGTTCCATATTCAGTTGTGTATACATTCAGTATAGTGGGGCTTGTCAAATATGTCAAGTGTAAATTTAACATTTTATCAAATAAGTCGTGTTGGAAGAGTGGAGGGATGGTTCCACTCACCTCCTAGCTTTCTTGGAGTGATGTTCTCAATGTGACATCTATCCAGGAAGCTTACTTGGATGTAAGGATATCAATCTGCTCAATAGAAGGTGCCTGCGAGAGCAGTTCAGAAGCGTTTGCCATGAGCGCCGCCGCGATTGGACCCGATAGATGAGCTTGCCGACCTGCGTCATCCGGGAAGGTGTCAAAAACGCCAAATGTCGAGGGGCCAAGGCGAATTGCATACCATGTGGTCGTTGCTGGCTCAGCCTGAGCCAGAGGTAAAGCCCCACGAAGGAAATTTTCTACATCCGCCTCTTTGCCGGGTTTTGCTTCTACTCGAACGAGTAGCCCTTTAGTGACCATATTCAATCTCCTTTTTTCCAGACACGTACATCGCGTCCATATGAATGATAGCACCGACATATGACAGGCGCAAATACAACTATGATACATATAGAGTGTGTTGATAATTGTTGTTTATGCTACATGTCGCATATCATACACCACTACGTCTTTGCTGAGATGACGCCTATATATACGGACATAATGGATTCTGTCGTTTAACGACAATATAAGATATTCGACGTTCTCGCCACCTAATGGACGAACATTGAGCGTGCCGCATTTGGTGAGTTGGAAGGTGTGCTCTTCATTAGAGTCTATAATGCCTAACAGGTGGTAATCGTGATAGATACGCCATGAAAGCTGTGTCGTATTTTCAACTATCAACTCCTCGCTATCACCCGAAAAACCTAGCCGCACGCGACGTAGTATATGTCTTAACCAGCCACCAGAACGTTGCGGTGCTGTTTTGAGTGGAGGTCTCTCAGTTTCTTTCACTTCCGATGTTGTGTGTAGCATATGGATTAACGAAACCTTTCGTGTATTGTTGAGTTATATCGGCTGTACTTCGTTTATCTCACGAGTGTAAAACGTTCATCTTCTATGGCAGCAGGAGTATAACAAATGGCATGAATGCGTTCATCGAGTGAAAGTTCGCCCCATCGTTTGCGTGAAGGAGCATGACTACGTGCAGCTAATGCGTGCAACCCTTGACACGTTTGTTCACGCCCAATCCATTGCACGACTAACATATCCGCTTGACGTACTATTCGACGTGCCTGAGAACCAAGAAACCAGAAGAAGGCAACACTGAATATACCTATATTTCCAAAAGCGGCGAGTACTACAGGAGCGGAAACATTGCGCCAAATTACGAGAACGAGTGCAATTGCTAGTAAGGAAAAGAGTAGTAGGGTTGAGAGCAAAAGCTGTGTTACTACATAGGTAGTCTGATGCGTATACTTGTAGCGTGCAAGACCACTTGCCAGCAGGACATCGAGTTCAGCTTGACCAAGCGAAAGCCTTCCTTGTATCGGGAGTGTAAGCCGAATTGCGCGTTTCTTGAACACAGAGACAGAGACAAAGGGAACATCAACGCGTCGTTTGAATCTACATCGTATGCTCCGTGCAACACCCAGCATGTCCGCTTGAAAAGCGACGTGTGCGAGCCTCTCTTGTAAATCAAAGGGAAGTATCGGACTTGCTCGCCGCTGCGTAAAACGCCACTTGGGACGAAGCCAACGTCTGCTATGGCGACGAGGAGGTAGCTGCAAAGAGAGACGTGACCAAGACGACAGAGGAAGCGGTTGTTCTGGTAAAGTTGGTCCATAGTATGCATTGAGACGTTCTTCTAATGTCTCTTGCTCATTGTCTGTTTCGTGCTCTGAATACCGCTCTGACATCGTCTTTCACTTCCTTTCTTTCAACAGCAAGGTACGGCACCGCTCACGGGCACGGCTTAAGCGTGATTTTACGGTTCCAATAGGCCAATCTAATACTCCTGCAATGTCTGCCTCGGTTAGATCGGCTCCATAGCGTAAAGCAATTACACGGCGGTGATCTGCACTTAGCTGTGCCAGGACGTGCTGTATTTCCTCTCGTTGTGTGACTTGCTCTTGTAGATTTGTATCCGTGTCTACCTGCTCGTGTTCATGAAGTGCTTCTAAAGAGATTGGAGTTTGATAGCTATGTTGACGCTCCATCACATCAAGGGCGTGTCGGTAGAGAATACGCAGGAACCATGGACGAAATGGCTGGCCTAGCTGGAAACGTGGGAGTCCACGCCAAGCCAGGACAAATGCACCTTGCGTAATCTCTTCTGCGAGGAGACGAGAATGACAGAGGCGTAGTGCCATTGCCATCGCAAGGGCATGGTGAGCGTCCCAGAGATGGCGAAATGCCTCCTGGTCTCCGTATGTTGCCTTTCTGATGAACTCATCTTCGCAGGTGTCCACAATAGTTTCCTCGCTTCATAGAGGAATTACGGCAGGAGTGGGCTAAAAGGTTCCCAAAAAAGAACGAGGATATCTCACTACGAGATATCCTCGTTCTTCAGCGACACAGTATGATTAGTGTATTAGAATGTGCGCATCAAATACATGACGCTATTGACGTAGTTCCAGTTGAAGATGCCACGATGCATCACTGCCCAACCGCCTTCATTGTAGGCACTAATAACTTGATAGAGGTTGCCGTGAAAGGAGTTCCAGAGCCAGCGCAAGTAGGTAGCACCGAGATTGAGGTTGTCCCACAATTTGTATGGGTCACGGTGTATTCCTGTGCTTGAGTTGATGCTCATTGCCGTATAGGGCATAAGCTGCATGACGCCGATACCGCCATCACGCGCGATGACATGTTGTGTCCAGCCGCTCTCTTGCCAGCCGATAGCAAGTACAAGGTTGACAGGTAGACCATAGTTCCAAGCAATCTGCCGCAGTTGTGCCGCAACCTGACTGCGTGATGACCAGTCTAATGCATTGTAGTTGTACCATGGTACATAGCCATTGGTATAAATACCACTTGGTCCACTACTACCACTGCTTCCCCCTGAGTTGCCCGAACCACCACTTGTCGTAGTGCTTTTCACCACATAAGGGATACAGATTTGGCGTCCCGAAAAGATAAGGTTGATATTGCCTATACCATTTACTTGTGCCAATGTCCATATATTTGTATGATAGCTATCTGCGATATTGGCTAACGTATCGCCGAAGCGAATGGTGTACCAGGAACAAGCATGTCCACTACCAGGGTTTGCCGCATGTGCATTGAGTTGTATATCGTGAGTTAGTAAAAGAGAACCAAACAACAGGACAACTGTACAAACAAGAAGTACAATATGTTTATAGATGTAAGGTTTCAAACGCATCGTGTTTATCCTTCCATATAGGCCGTGTCGCTGCATAGAAATGTGTGTCGTCGTACACATAGTTGTTACACCACTCCTTTCCCTCTCACTATAAGCACCTCAAAAATCGGTATGTGTCGATGCGTTGATGAAGAGCGAGATGAATGTGGTAATGTGTGGAAGGACATGAATTGTAGGGGTCTAATTCTATTACACCCGTTGACACACCACGATATTCGCAAGACATAGATAAACGTTTCAATCGTCCTGTAAACATCGTGATGTGCCAAAAGGGGGTAATGGAATTAGACCCCTACAGAGGGTTTCTTGTTGGGAAGGTATTTATTAGCATGTCCAAGAGGGGTAAATGAGAACGAGAATGCGATGAGGAAGGTAAGGATACCAATGACGCTATAGACGAGAGCAATATTGTGAGTCCAGTTAATAATGAAGCCTCCAAGCAACGAGCCTAGAGGAATAGCCGACCATGCCAGGACGCCTGCAATGCTCATAACGCGACCAAGCATGTTGTTGGGTACGATGGCTTGCCGCAGACTGCTCGTGTTGATATTGAAGAGGATACCGAGTCCACCTATAAATGCCCACAGAAGAATTCCAATCCAATACCAATGCGTAAATGCCAACGCAACAACAAGTATCCCTTCCGTCATGAGTGCGCCCAACGCGACTGTACTGAAGGACCAGCGTTTGCGTAGGAGACCTGCGCTCAACGAAAGAAAGACGATACCAATACTGCCTGCCGAATACAGCAAGCCTACTTGTGTATCGCTGGCCTGAAATTGTACTTTTGCGAAGAGCACAAGTTGTGTGAAGGTCGTTGTTGCTACAAAATTTACCATTGCCATCATGAGCGAGATGTTACGCAGAACAGGATGTCCAAGTACATAACGTAAGCCCTCCATGACATCCTGTAGAATACTTTTTGCCTCTTCTTGCTGCTCGCCTTTAGGAGGGTTGAAACTCATGGTAATGAGTGCTAACGAACAGGCCGATAGGATAAATGAAGAGGCATCGACGAGCAGAAGTGTCGAAAGTGGTACGAGTGCGACCAGCAATCCGGCTAGAAACGGACCAAGCACGCTTGCCCCTGAATAGCTGGCCTGTATACGCCCATTCGCTGTGACTAAATCGTCTTTATTGACAAGATTGGGGATAGCGGCGAATTGTCCAGCCTCAAAGCAGATGGTGAGTGTCGATTGTATAAAGCCCACGCCGTAAATCCACCAGACCGAAAGAGCACCAAAGGCGGCTAGTAAGGGAATTGAAGCGATAATCAATGCGCGTGCGATATCAGTGAGGATCATCATGCGCTTGCGGTCTACGCGGTCTACCCACGCGCCTAACAGCAACCCAAAGAGCAAGTATGGAACGAACTCCGCTGCGGTCGCAATACCTAGATTGAGTGCCGAGCCAGTGAGTTTATAGATCAGTAAGGGTAACGCGAAGAGTGTCACAGAACTACCAAGATTAGAGATAGTTTGACCCGCCCAATATTTCCAGAAATCGCTGCTGAGTGGTCGCTTCGTGCCTACAACTTTTGTGGAGTTACTGTCCATACTTGCCTCCTTATGCTTCGCTATTTTCGCTAGAAGGGTGCTTAGTATCATGCTGTAAATATGATGGAGCTACAAACATCGCGGAATAGAAACCGTACACTTTTCCATCTGGATCGGGTGGTTCCTGTATAAGGTCGTCAATAATTGCGGATATGCGCTTGCTGTACTCCGCGGCGCGTGCTGTCGATAAGCGAGCGTGTGGAAAAGCTGTTGTACAACGTCCCTCTGGAAATGCTGCATCGCGCTTGTTGTTTTCATCCTCGGAGAGCGTTTCAAACATTTCATCGCGTACCTTTGTGTGCATATCGAGTGTAATAGTAACATTGTCGCTTACCTCCGACGGAAAATCAAAGACAAAGATACGGGCCGTGCGAGTGTAATACTTCGCAGTAATGCCGTGTACAAGACGGCGTGCCACAATTTGTGCAAGTCCTGCCGCTTCAAGTACCTGTAGATGATGTCCAATCGTCCCTGGCGCAATACCCAAC
>CAXTWV010000276.1:5566-6895 GCA_964248005.1 uncultured Ktedonobacteraceae bacterium
GATTTAACGAAACAATCGGGATACGAAACGTCTGTAGGGGTCTAATTCTATTACACCCTTTGCGCTAATCACATATATCGGGGAATGTTGAACCACTGTCCATATCCTTCAACAGTGGTGTGTGGCGCAAAGGGTGTAATAGAATTAGACCCCTACAGTTCGCATCTTCTCGTGAATTACCGTTTCAGTGTAAAAGTTTATCAGGCAAAGCATCCTACGAGTTGATCAAATCGCATAATTGGTCCTCCTTACACCTCTTGACCCTCCCCTAACTGGATAGAGTATCATAGCTTGTAGACAGAGGGCCTTCTGACGAAACAGTATTGAAGTAGAGAGATACGTTATCAATCCGCTGAGGAGATGCAGAGGTGTTCAAGATTGGAGACTTTTCCAGGTTAAGTCTGGTATCGGTCAAAGCACTGCGCTATTATGATGAACTCGGACTGCTCAAACCTGTGCGGGTTGATGATGGTACAGGCTATCGCTACTATTCGACGAGCCAACTCATGCGTTTGAACCGCATATTGGTGATGAAAGATATGGGTTTATCGCTGGAACAGATCGCACTTTTGTTAGACAAGGAGCCGACCCCGGACCAGATACGGGGAATGCTCCGACTCAAGCAGGTCGAATTAAGCCAGCAAATAGTTGAGGGACAGGCTCGGCTACAAAGAATAGAGGCGTGGCTACAAGCATTTGAAAAGGAGGCTACTATGCCAGCATATGATGTTATTCTCAAGAATGTTGCACCACTTCGTGTTGCCAGTGTACGCGGCGTCGCGCCAAATATGGAGCAGATAGGTCCGACTCTTAATTGTCTTTTTGACCAAGTGTTAAAGTATGTCAATCAACATGGAGCAACTCTTGTTGGACCGGGCACTACTCTCTACCATAACCTTGGGTTTACAGAACTCGATATTAGCGTCGAAGCTTGCATGCCCTTCGACGGCTCACTTGATGATGGTGAGCAGGTGAAAGTGGGCGAATTGCCTGCTGTCGAGACGATGGCCTCTGTTATTCATCATGGTAGTTTCAGCACATTGAATCTGGCGTACAGTGCCATCTTCACATGGATTGAAGCGAACGGCTATCGTATCAATGGTTCCAACCGCGAATTGAACCTTGAATACGTGCGTGGTGGCGACTCATCAAGGTACGTTACGGAAATCCAATTCCCCGTTGAGAAGGTGTAGCGATAAACATCTGAAATAAGAATGTAAAACGATAATCAGATGACACGAACTACTGTAGGGGTCTAATTCCATTACACCCTTTTCGCCAATAGACCACGTTGGAGGAATGTTGAAACGTTCGTCATGTTCCCCGACA
>CAXTWV010000277.1:0-6883 GCA_964248005.1 uncultured Ktedonobacteraceae bacterium
CACGAAGCGTTTACGTTTGTCAAGGATGAAAGTTGAGGAGGTATGATGGGTTAGTTTGAAGGTTCCACAGAGAGGAATCTCTGCTTTGTTTTATGGAAAACCCTACTCTCTGAAGCTCGTTGCGCAACCCGTGGGTACGTCAAGCGTATTTTTCTGAAATCCACTCATAACTCGTAGATGTAATTTTCTAGGCTCATTTAAGAGAGGGTATGCTCAAGTCCTCGTGCGACATCTAAGCAAGATTTGACAAAAATGTCTCTGAGTTATGAAATGAAATGGGTTTGTTCTCAAGCTTGAGAAGGCGAAACCTTTCCCGCAACATTTCCAGTACGATTGTCTATGACGCTAATCTCGATACTATACCCCAAAGCACCAAGATAGCGTTGTAGTGTACTCAACTGAATATTGGATGCAGCTTTTTCCAAGCGACTAATAGCTTGCTGCTTTAAACCCGCACGTTCCGCAGCATCACGCTGTGTTAACCCTTGTTCTTGTCGGAGATGATACAGCACGCTAGCCAAGTCGAGGACCGTTTCTGCAATAGCATATTCCTGGCGTTCCTCGTCAGAGAAAGCTGTAATGTAGTCGTCAATCTCATTGTAGGGCTGCGTAGTTTCATTCATTTTTGTCGCTCCTCCCAATCCTTTTTATAGTTGCGAGCACGTTCTAACTCTCCTATATCGACTTTCTGTTTTTTCTTTACATATCCATTAGTTATGATAATCTCTTGTCCTTGTCGAAAAAAGAAGAAGACGCGAGCGATGTTTTTATCACCTATCCGTAGTTCAAAGAGATCATATTTCGGATCGATCATTTCAGTAAGTGGTGGTCCATGCCTCTCACTCATTTCTAGCTTCTTGATCCCTGCTACAAGCAGTTTGTGAAGTATTCGATCCTGTTTTCTCAAGTCCTCTAAGAAGGCAAGAATCGGTTTGTTCCCATCAGCGTCGTAGTAAAAGCGTACACTAAACTGCATCTATCCACCTATTAGTTCTGCATACATCTTACAACATCTATGTTGTATTGTACATGAAATTGCTTTCTCATACAATACCAACTCAGCATGATAATCACTAATACAATTGCGCGTGATAGGTTCCAAATTCTACTATCTTGCCAACATCGTGTATATTGTCTGAGAATGTCTCGAACGAATAAAGATGTGGCATAATACATCTTGCATACCATAAAAACGTGCATTGACACCACCAATCAAAGCAAGAAGCAAAGATTCGAGGCATGATCTATGGCGCAGGAAAAACAAGAGACACGCGACGAGGAAGTCGCTCGCGTGCGAAGTTATCTGGCAAGTCAGGCGATGCGGCGGAGTCCAGAGCAGATTGTTGAAGCACTGCGAGAGGCGCATCAACAGTTTCTAACAGCGATTGCGGCTGTTCCTGATGCCGCCTTTCATACAATTACAAAAGAGGGGGAATGGTCTGCTGCTGATGTCCTGGCTCATGTTCATCATATTACGGCCTTAGACGAGCGGTCAATCTGCGGCGTGCTTGAGCATGGCGAGCAACCAGCGAACATAGATGATGTGATTGAGCAAGCTCCAAAGAATACCACACGTGAACACATGCTTACGGATATCAAAGCATTCCGTGAACGCTTGATTGCGGTCGTGCTTCAGGCCGATCCTCAAGCTCATCTTGACATCACGTGGGGACACAACGAGTTCGGCAATATGAACTGGCGTGAATGGCTCCTGTTTGCGCGTGTCCATACGCTCGATCACGCACGTCAGATGCAGGCGATTGCGGCAGTATTGGCATCAACGCCACATTCATAGAGGAGAGAGAAGCAGATGAAGTTGGCAATACAATTTGGCGTTTCTACCTACACCTCCTCGAACGAAGACTGGGCGTCGGCAGTCACCTATGCAATTGAAGCCGAGCGTTTAGGGGTAGATTCGGCCTGGACAGCGGAAACGTGGGGCTACGATGGTGCGACTCCTCTAGCGTACTTAGCAGCAAAGACGAACAAGCTACGGCTTGGAACAGGCATCCTGCAAGTTGGTACCCGTACTCCAGCCTTGACTGCCATGACCGCGCTGGCCCTGGCGTCTCTCTCTGGCGACCGTTTTCTACTTGGGTTGGGCGTTAGTGGACCACAGGTAATCGAAGGATGGCATGGTGTGCGTTTTAGCCGACCACTCCAGCGTTTACGGGAAACTGTTGAGATCGTGCGTAAGGTTATGCGTGGCGAACGTCTTGTCTATCACGGGCAAACATATCAGGTGCCACTTCCAGATGGCGAGGGCAAGGCACTCACGTCGAGTGTTCCACCACGCCCGAACCTGCCTGTGTATCTGGCAACGCTCGGCCCTAAAAGCCTGGAACTCACTGGTGAGCTGGCTGACGGCTGGCTAGGCACTTCATTCATCCCTGAACATGCCTCCCTGTTTTTTGATTCCATCGCTATCGGGGCTGCAAAGGTCCATCGTAGCCTCGCCGACCTTGATTTGCAAGTCGCCGCTGGAGTCGTTGCGTTCTCCGACGATGTTGAAAGCTTGATTGCTCCCCGTAAGCCGGGCCTCGCCTTCACACTTGGTGCCATGGGATCACAGCAACATAATTTTTATAACGATGTGTATCAACGCGCTGGATATGCGGATATCGCGCTTGAAGTGCAAGACCTGTGGTTCAAGAAGCAGCGTGAAGCAGCAGTGGCACGTATCCCAGATGAACTGGTGCTCAAAACGAACCTCATCGGCACCGAAGATATGGTGCGTGAGCGTCTCCGTATTCACCAACGTGCAGGAGTGAACACATTACAAGTGAACCCTGATGGACAGACGCTAGATGAGCGGCTGACAACCTTGGGACGATTGGTAGAACTCGTGAGAGAGGTCAACGGGGGCGTTTGAGAAAACTAGCATGAATGAATACAAAAGTCCTGGATGAAATTTACAGGTTAAGCGATTGAAGTCCTGATCCAGATTGTGAAAGAGTGGTCAATTTCGCGAGAGTATCGGTTCCAGAGATAGGAGTATCCACAATCATACGTAAACTGGGATGATCTGGAAGTTGGAAGGTCGTGACCTGCATGAGTAACAATCCAACGAGAGGATGATGAAGCTGCTTCTCTCCCTTATGCACTGCTTGCACGTCATGAAGTGGCCACCACTCACGAAACTCTGAACTCACATGCTGGAGATCAGTGACAATTTCTGTCACCCATGCTTCTCCGATATAGCGTTGAGTGCTGGCACGAAAGAGGGCAAGTGCGCGGTGTGCCTCTGCCTCCCAGTTGATGAGCTGCGTGCGGTACTGGCGATTCGTAAAGAGAAACCAGAGGAAATTGCGTTCTCGGAGAGACATCGTGCTGAAATCAGCATACACCTGACAGGCGGCCTGATTCCAGGCGATGAAATCCGAGCGCGGACTGAGCACATAGGCAGGATAGACTCCCATCGTATCAAGAATAAGTTGGAGCGCAGGCTCAACCGTTTGCTCCCAGGGAAATGGGGTGGCAGGAAGCTGCTCTCGCGCCAGAATAAAGAGGTGTGCTCGCTCATCAGCATCAAGCTGTAAAACACGAGCCAAGCTTTCTAGTACTGGAGCCGAGACCGTAATGTCTCGTCCTTGTTCGAGCCAAGTATACCACGTCATTCCCACTCCTGCGGCAATTGCCAGTTCTTCGCGGCGCAGTCCTGGTGTTCTGCGGTGCTTTCCCGCGGGAAATCCAACTTGATCAGGGGAAATGCGCTCACGACGGATCCGCAAAAACTGAGCTAGTTCTGCTCGTCGCTCTTGCTCATTCATCGTCCTCTTCCTTATCCTAGTAGTTTGTATACTAGTATATTTTGACTCCTGGTTCTCGCATCACTCTCATGGCATAATTCTATCACACATGATACATGTGCTCTTACTCTTATGCGTAAAGCATTTAGATATTTTCACGACACACAGGAGATAATCGCTTAATGAGCAATCTCAAACTTACCGTGGGGAGCTATGAGTATGATCGCACGCGTGCATTGTTCGATGGCACGGTGAAGTTCGATGGCGTCGATGCTAGCTTTGAAAGTGCCCTCATTGTCTCGGAGATTTTTGAGGGCATGATTCGTGAACGGAAGTTCGACGTTTCGGAACTTGGGATGACGTACTATCTTCGCACTCTCGACTTCGACGACCCACCGTTCATTGCTCTCCCCGTGTTTCCAAACCGCGTTTTTCGGCACTCCGCAATCTATGTCAACACGTCAAGTGGCATACACAAGCCGGAGGATCTGGTTGGCAAGACCGTCGGCGAATTCGCGGTGTATGGGCATGACGCAGGCGTGTGGCCGAAGGGTATCTTATCGGACGAGTATGGCGTGACACCGGACCAATGCCGTTGGATCATTGGTGCCCTTGATTGGCCTCTAAAACCAATCAATTTCATCCCTCATCTTCATCCTGCCAACGTCGAGGTGACGACGGCTCCAGAGGGCACGGATCTCGGAAGGATGCTGGAAGCAGGAGAGATTGATGCGCTGATTTCGGCGAATGTGCCCAAGTGCATACTCGACAACTCGCCAAAGGTCGCGCGACTGTTCCCCGACTACGAGGTGGTTGAACGCGAGTACTACCAACGTACCGGCATCTTCCCCATCATGCATACCGTGGTCATACGCAGGGACCTTCTTGTGCAGCACCCTCATCTTGCAAAAACGATCTATCGCGGCTTTTGCGACGCGAAGGACGTGGCAATGGAGAATTACAAGAGAGGTTTGGTCTTTAACAATATAGGCATTATGCTGCCCTGGTTCAGTCATCTCATTAATGAAGACCGTCGCGTGCTGGGTGACGACTGGTGGCCTTACGGCATCGAAGCCAACCGCAAAGCGGTTGACGCCTTCTTGCGTTATCACTACGAACAAGGTCTCTCGAAGCGTCGGTTGACGTGTGAAGACATCTTCGTGCCAGACTTGCTCACAACGTAACGCCGGACCGTATCTTTGAAGCAATTTTCGCCATCGTTAGTAGCTAGGAGCCTGACTCATGAAAATCGTTAGCTTAGAAGAGCACTTCGCCACGCCGGAGATCATGGCGGCTTGGAAGGCACTTCCTCCCGAACAGCAGGACATCGCGGTCAAGCAGTCAGCAATAGGCGACATCGAGCGCCGCCTACTCGATGTCGCAGACGAACGGATCAGGAGTATGGACGAGGCCGCAATCGACGTGCAAGTGTTGTCGCTCACAACGCCTGGTGTGCAGAGCCTCGACCCGGAGAAGGCCGTTCCGTTGGCACGCGCGAGTAACGATATTCTTACTGAGATGGTGCGTAACCAGCCTGACCGCTTCCAGGGATTCGCGACGCTCGCCACACCTGCGCCTGGCGAGGCGGCGCGTGAGCTTGAGCGTGCAATCCGTGAACTCGGCCTGAACGGAGCGATTCTGTACGGTCGCACGCGTGACCGCAATCTCGACCATCCAGACTTTCTGCCGATCTTCGAGGCCGCCGCAGCAATGCGAGCACCTCTTTACCTTCACCCGCAGTCGCCCCGCCCCGCGATACGCGAAACCTATTATCACGGTTTCAGCGACAAGTTGGATGACTTGTTCGCAACAGCCGGGATCGGTTGGCACTACGAAACCGGCATCCAGGCACTACGCCTTGTACTGTCCGGCGTGTTCGACCGATTTCCCGACCTCCAAGTGATCCTGGGGCACTGGGGCGAGGTGGTGCTGTTCTTTCTTGAGCGGATCGACCTACTTTCAAAAGAGGCGAGACACGCGACCGGGCTTCAGCAACCGATCTCAGCATATTTCAAGACCAACATCTCAGTGACGCCTAGCGGCGTTTTTAGCCAGCGGTACCTCTGCTGGGCACGTGAGGTGCTGGGCATTGAACGCATCCTCTTCTCAACCGATTACCCTTATCATCTTGAGCCTAACGGCGGCGCACGCAGGTTCCTGGAGGAGGCAGACCTGAGCGATGCGGAACGAAGAGCCATAGGGCACGCGAATTGGGAGCGGCTGTGTGCCGCCATCCGGCGTTGAGCACGCGACGAAACCTTTACATCAAAGTTATCTCTATAAGTCATCGGTTCAAACAACCAACGACACGCTCTTAGTCTCTTACCACAGTGGGTAGTAGATTGTCAAAGCATATGTGGTACCGAAACCAGGGCGCCCGCAAGGGGACGCCCTTGACCTGACACATGACGATTGACAGACTAGTAGGAAACATCAAAGATACCTGATATTGACTGGCTGAATAGTACCAAAGAAAGGGAATCCATCGTGATCGAACAAATGACGACGGCAAAGACCTCCCCAGACGCGCAAGAACTCGTCGCGCGAGCCAAAGCACTGCACCCGCTCCTACAGAAGAATGCCACGAAAACGGAGAATGATCGTCGGGTTGCAGAGGAGAATATTCAAGCAATTGCCGATGCTGGCCTCTTTCGGACTCTCGTACCCCGACGCTACGGTGGTTATGAAGTGAATTTTCGCACAACGCTTGATATCTCAGCAGCAATTGCCGAGGGATGTGGGTCCACCGCCTGGGTAACGACACTGATTAGTGTGAGTGCCTGGTTAACATCGCTCTATCCTCAGCAGGCACAAGACGACGTGTTTGGGGCGGATCCCAACGCACGAGTGGCTGGCGTCCTCACTCCATCCGCCAAAACGCGACGAGTGGATGGCGGCTTGATCGTGACGGGGAAATGGTACTACTCTTCCGGCTCTCTACACGCCACTTGGGGACTCGTTGGCATCCCGGTTGTCAACGAGGCAGGAGTACAGGTGGATCAGGGAGTGGGACTCATTCCGATGGAGCAGCTCTCCATCGAAGATACGTGGTATGTGGCGGGTATGAAGGGAACTGGTAGCAATGCCATCGTCGCCAACGAGGTGTTTGTTCCTGATTATCGCATCCTGTCTCT
>CAXTWV010000278.1:0-6869 GCA_964248005.1 uncultured Ktedonobacteraceae bacterium
GGTATGGTGTCGAAACCAATGGTGCCACCATGTTGTTCTACAATGAGTTTGGCAATGGACAGGCCGAGACCGTAACCGCCCATCTTCGATTGCTGTGTATGATTCGATTGATAGAAACGCTCGAACACATGCTGCTGATCTTCGTGTGGAATACCATAACCGGTATCCGCGACTGAAATCATGACGGACGTGGCATCATAGCGACGAGAGTACACTGTGATCGTCCCCCCTGGTGGCGTGAACTTGATCGCGTTCGTAATCAGATTATTGAGTACCTGAATGATTTTCTGTGAGTCGATATACAGTGAAGGCAATGTCGTAGGAATGTCTTGCGTGATCGCAACCTCGGCTTTTTGTGCTTGTGGTTGTAAACTACTTACAACCTGACGTACCAGCCCACGGAAGGGAGCCTCTTGCTGCTTGATCGCGAATTGTCCCAAATCTGAACGGGTCATAAAAAGAATATCTTCGACAATTGAGATAAGCTGATTCACTCCTTCTTGCGTATAGCCAAGATAGGTGTGTTGCTCAGAAGTGAGCGCACCCATGTGATTGTGTAAGAGCAGGTCAATGAAGCCATGGACCGAGTTAAGCGGTGTACGTAACTCGTGCGATACCATTGATACAAAATTAGAACGCACTTGATTGGCGACTTTGAGTGCTGAAACATCACGCGCCATGAAAACAACGTGGTGTCCATTCCCCACTTCAACAGAGGTGACGCTGGCGGAAACTTCGCGTACTTGCCCTGGTTGTGAGCCAAGAATCAAGTCCTCATTGGCTAACGCTTTCTTCTCATGAAGCACACGTGCTAATGGACAACTTGATGTACCACATAATTCCATACGATTAAGATTTTGGCAGCGCAATATTTCCGCACACCCATGACCAACGGCATCTTGTGCAGAGCAACCAAGCACCTCTGTCGCGGCAGGATTAAGGTCAAGCACACGGTAGTTAGCGTCAAGCGCGATTATGGCGTCTGGTGTCGCGGCTACCATCGCTTCCAGATAGTGACCTGTATTGAGAAGAGAAGAGGAGGGAAGTGGCGACGCTTCTTCATTAAGTGAGAGTGGAAGACACATGTTCTTGTCTTCCACTACGATCTGTTTTTGTGTACGTTTCGGCAATGTTTCCTCTATTTTCCAACGAACTTATAGCCCGTACCACGGATAGAAAGAATATGTTGAGGCTTATAAGGATCATCTTCGATCTTCACACGTAGACGGCGTATGTAGACATCCACAATATTGCTATTGTTCTCGTCATCATGCCAGATTTCTGAGAGCAAGAGATCACGACTCACGACTTGGTTTACACTACCCATTAAAACGCGCAACACTTGCATTTCGGTATAGGTCAGAGGTTTTGGCTCTTTTCCGCTTACCGTGACTTTCAGGTCAGCCGGGAAAAGTTCAACAGGTCCTCCACTCAGAGTCTGGTTGCCGAGCTTCGTTCTATTTTTAATACGTCGCATTACGGCATGGACACGTGCTACCAGTTCTTGATGGTTAAAAGGCTTGCAGATATAATCGTCAGCCCCTATTTCGAAGCCTTGTAGTTTCGACTCGATGGTATCTTGCGCGGTCATAAAAATAAGCGGTATCTCATACCCATCGGCGTACAGTTTTTCCGAAAACTGGAAGCCACTTTGATACGGCATCTTCACGTCTAACAGCAGCAAATCAGGGAGACGTCGCTGAATAAGTTGCAATGCTACACGTGGATTCTCTGCCGTCTCTACTTCGTAGCCCTCTTTATCGAGTACAAATTTGACCAATGTGTTTGCGAAAGGTTCATCATCGACAACTAAAATGTACATGGAGTATCCCCTCTTACTTTATACATAGTTCTGTACTAGAACCGTGCGTTGAAGTGGGGGGATGACCTCTACTCACGGTTCTCTTCTCTACAAAAAATTGTTAGGATGGAATTACACAACCCTATAGTACAGGTCGTGTTCCCGTTCTGTCAAGTCGTGACCGTGTGGCCCGTACTTTTTCCAGGTAGATCATAAGTATCGCAACATCAGCAGGCGTCACACCTTCTACACGTGCGGCTTGTCCAACGGTCCGGGGTTGAGTACGAATTAGTTTTTGGCGTGCCTCTGTACGTAGATGCTGCACAATCGTGTAATCTAATGACTCAGGAATACGCATCTCTTCGAGTCTTTGAGTACGATGCACCATCTGCTCTTGTTTGCGCACGTAGTTTTCATATTTTACCTGTAGCTCGACCTCTTCTGCTGCTTGTGCTTCCAACTGTGGAAATAACACAAGCTTTTCTTGTGGCATATCATCCTGGGTCGCCTGCCGTTCTTCGGCAACACGCTGTGCAAGGTGTGCAACCTGCTCGTAACGTACCTCTGGTCGTCGGAGCAGATCACGCGCGGATAACATTTGCCCAAGTGGGGCAATACCAACCTCTTGAGCGCAGGACTCGATGACACGCGAAGTGGTGAAGACGGTTGACGTGAGTTGCGCAAGAGCTTCTTGAATATGCATACGTTTCTGTAGCACCTGACTATAGCGTGCCTCGTCAATGAGGCCAAGCGCATAGGCATGATCGCTAAGTCGCAAGTCGGCACTGTCGGGACGAAGCAGTAGACGATGCTCGGCCCGTGATGTATGCAAGCGATAGGGTTCACTGAGAGGACGTGTTACCAGATCGTCGATCAGCACGCCAATATAGGCTTCATGGCGTCCCAGCACAAATGCTTCTTCGTTGCGTGCAGAAAGGGCTGCGTTAATGCCAGCCATAATGCCCTGTGCCGCAGCTTCCTCGTACCCTGATGTGCCATTGATCTGGCCCGCCAGGAAAAGACCCGCAACGGGCTTTGTTTCGAGTGTGGTTGAGAGTTGTTCTGGTGGCACATAGTCGTACTCAACCGCATAGCCTACACGCATCATCTCGGCGTGTTCTAACGCGGGAATACTTCTCAACATAGCCAGTTGGACATCCTCTGGCAAACTTGTATTCATACCCTGCACATAGACTTCACCTGTGCGCCAACCCTCCGGCTCAAGAAAAATCTGGTGTGTGGCTTTGTCCGCGAAACGCACAATCTTGTCTTCAATCGAAGGACAATATCGTGGCCCGATGCCTTCGATAATCCCCGTGTAGAGTGGTGAGCGATGCAAGTTGTCGCGTATCACCTGATGTGTGCGCTCAGTTGTACGTACCAGATAGCATGGCAACTGTGGTCGCCAGCCATGTACATCTTCGTCAGTTGTGGGAAAGATCGGGTTTGGTTTCCCACCAGGGAGTTGTACATCCTCGCGTGCCGACATATCTTGTGAGAAGTAGAGTGGTACGCGGCTTCCTGGCTGTATCTCGGTCTTGCTGAAATCAATCGTGCGTGCATCTATACGCGGTGGCGTGCCAGTCTTAAAGCGTCGTACTTCCAGCCCAAATGACCGTAAAGCCTCGGAGATACCAAGTGCAGGCCCTTCTCCCGCTCGACCACCCGGCTGCGTCTTTTCACCAACCACGAGTCGTCCGTTGATAAATGTGCCCGTCGTCAGAATGACTGCGTTAGCGTTATACTGCCAACCAGTGTTGGTAATAATCCCTGTAATCTCGCGCCGACCATCCTGTCGTGTCGTACTGAGAAGTTGTGAGACATTCGCCTGTTTTACTTCCAGATTCGGCTGGCTCTCCAAGACAAATTTCATGGCAAGACGATATGCCTGCTTATCACATTGCGCACGCAGTGCTTGTACGGCTGGCCCTTTGCTGGTATTGAGCAGCCGAATTTGAATAAACGTGCGGTCGGTATTGCGTCCAATCTCGCCACCCAGTGCATCAATCTCTTTGATCAGATGGCCTTTCGCGGGACCACCCATTGAGGGATTGCATGGCATAAGCGCGATACTGTCCAGATTCATTGTGATTAACAGTGTTTTACGTCCCATACGTGCGCTTGCTAAGGCTGCCTCACACCCCGCATGGCCCGCTCCCACGATGATGACTTCATAGGTTCCCCGTACTTGAGGGGATGTGTACTCATTGTCCATGGATTTGTAACCCTTATAGTACCCAACTACGTGCTTAACATCTACCTTACATGAAGTATTATTCATAGTCTTTGCCACTGTATTATGCCTTAGATGGACAAGTGCGTCAATATACGAAAAATTAGGTAGTATTTTTTCCTTTCTTCACACAATCTTTATGCAATTGTGTTGACGATAACTCAAGTAGTCAGTATGATACGTTAGTACTATCAGTAAAAGGTGAAGGACTATCTTCATGAGCGCGGATGCTCTGGCTCCTGTTGCCGTAGAAGAGGATAAATGAAAAATTGTTATGATAGCGATACCGAGTAAAAACATGACAAACATTACTGCGTGGCGAGAATTTTTGGGTAAGGCCATTGTTGACACGCAAGAGCGGCAGCGTATCGCGAACGAATTGGGCGTTAGCACTGTCACATTAACTCGCTGGAGCAATGGGGTATCGAATCCGCGCCCACAGAATTTGCGTCACCTTCTACGAGCATTACCACAACATCGTACTGTACTTGTTGAGCTGATTCATGAAGAGTTCCCTGATGTCATACAGACGATTGGAGACGACCTGGAAAAGGATGAGTCACAGGAAATACCATTGGAACTGTATACCCATGTGATGCATGCCTACTCAACACTCGCAAAAACACAACGCTTCTGGACATTGAGCAATTTCATCTTGAATCAGGCACTTGGTCAACTTGATCCCAACCATGTAGGGTTAGCTGTCACGCTCATCAAATGTATGCCTCCTAAACAGGGTATTATTCGCAGTCTCCGTGAACATGTTGGACATGGTACGCCTCCCTGGGGTAGCAACCTGGAGCAGCAAGCCGTACTGCTGGGCAGCGAATCGATGGCGGGGTTTACCGTCATGAATGGTCGTCCTCTGATCCGTCAAAACCAAAAAGAACAAGAAGGTAGGTTTCCCGCCCATTGGACCGAGTGGGAGGTCAGTGCTACCGCCTATCCCATCCAGCGTGCAGGCACCGTGGCTGGCAGCTTTGTGGTATCCAGTACGCAGCCTGACTACTTTTTGCCATTTCGTGTGAAACTGATCGAGCAGTACAGCGAACTCTTATCGCTTGCATTTGAGCAAGAGGAATTTTATCCTCTGGATGTTATAAACTTATATGAGATGCCTGTCTACACAGCGCAACGCGCACCGCTCACAACCTTGCACAGACGCGCCATTAAGCTCATGCAGGAAGCGGTGCAGAGAAAAGAAATTCTGCCTTTGCAGCAGGCAACTGAACGTGCATGGCAGCAAATCGAAGAGCTATTCTTAACATGGTCGTCAAACACTCAAGAGTAGTAAGGGTTGTAATTTATATACCTGTAAAGGTAGAGGTACATATTTTATGGCAACAAGAAAAGATGAGAGCATCTATCCAATTGACCCCGAAAACGCGGTCGAGATGGCACGATTATTGAACCTGGACACGGTTTTCACAAAGGCGCTGGGTGGTCCATTGGCAGAGCAAGGTGACTATCCTCCATGTAAGAGTGTGTTAGACCTCGCTTGTGGTCCCGGTGGATGGGTGTTAGATGTGGCGCGTATGCTACCCGATGCTCAGGTCATGGGTGTAGATATTAGTACACGTATGACGGACTATGGACGTGCGACTGCAAAAGCACGTGGCTTGCAGAACGCTCACTTTATGACCATGAATATTCAGGAGCCATTCTCTTTCGCCGATAACTCGTTCGACCTGATCAACGCGCGTTACCTCGTAGCTGTGCTAACACCAAACACGTGGCCTGTTCTCTTGCGTGAAACTTTTCGGATGTGTAAACCTGGTGGCATTATGCGTCTCACCGAGACCGAAATGGCGATCACGAATAGTCCAGCCTTTGAGCAAATCACACAGATGGCTCTGAATGCATTTACCATGACTGGACGAAACTTTGGTCCGACCGCACGTAACTTTGGAATTACTCCCATGTTGCCCAAACTGCTGAAGGATACAGGCTACACTCATGTGAACTATAAAGCCTATGGCGTTGATACCTCGGCGGGTACAGAGGGACACGAAAGCTTCTATCAAAACTACATGGTTGTCTTCCAGCTAGGCAAGCCCTATTTTGTCGGCTTGGGACTCGCAACCGATGAAAAGTATGAAGAACTCTATCAGCAAACGTTGCAAGAGATGATGGCGGACGACTTCTGCGCTATAAGTTATAGCTTGGTCGCGTGGGGTGAGAAACCAGAGTAAGTGCTCATAAAAAAAGTGTTGACGAAATACATGGTGACATGATACTATCATGTCACCGCATAATGGGGCGGTGGTGAAATGGTAGACACGAGGGACTTAAAATCCCTTGACTGAAAGGTCGTGAGGGTTCGAGTCCCTCTCGCCCCATCCTCTTACTAGCTATCTGAGAACTTCTTTTCGGCCTCGTCGTTCTTTCTCACTCGCACTTGAACCAGTTTCTTTATAAGGGCGAGAGGCAGTTTTTCATTCAAAGGGAAACGGATCGTTGCATCGGTAGTTTCATAGTCTTGTAGTTCGCTTTGGTGCTCCTCTACGACGGGCGTTGGTATATAGACTCCAATGTGTCTTTTCCAATGTCGAAAGTGTAGCAGTCGCCCTTTATAGGTGTAATACGGCATGCCATAACTGATGCTCTCCTCCGCATCTGGCGCAGTAGTCCTGACAGCAGCCCGAAGCTCTTGAAGCTTTTCCTGCACTTCTTCCGGGGCTTGTGCAATATATTCATCCACATTTTTTACTGGTTTCATATATCCACTCCTTTTAAGACAGAAAAAATATAGAAGAAGTATACTATATTATGTAAACATTTGTACATATAAGATGTAGGGGCTTTCATTCATTACGCCCTCGTTCGTCCTATAGT
>CAXTWV010000279.1:0-6864 GCA_964248005.1 uncultured Ktedonobacteraceae bacterium
CACGAACAGGCCGCCGTTCATGCGGCAGAGGGTTGGGCTAAGACGACACGCAAGCCTGGTGTGGCTCTACTCACGGCAGGGCCTGGTGTTACCGATGGTGTGACAGGCGTGGCGAATGCTTACCTTGCGGGTAGTCCTATTCTCGTGATCGGTGGAGCGGCTCCTCTCGGTTTTTGGGACCGTGGCGCGTTACAGGAGATGGGACAGATAGACCTGTTGCGTCCCATCACAAAGTGGGCACGAACGGTGCATGAAACCTCGCGTCTCAGTGAATATGTAGGTATAGCCTTTCGACAGATGTTGAGCGGCAAGCCCGGACCAACCTTTCTGGAAATGCCGATGGATGTCCTCAACAACTTCGCTGATACCGATACCCTCTTTGACCTTGGCGAACCTGCGAATTATCGCGCGGGTGGTCGTACCGCACCAGACCCTGATGCTGTAGTGCAGGCAGCAGCACTCCTCGAAAAGGCAAAACGACCCGTTATTATGGCTGGTACAGCAGTGTGGTGGTCGGACGCAGCAGAACCTCTGCGCCAACTCGCGGAACGCATTTCAGCTCCTGTCTACCTTAATGGTGCTGGTCGCGGCTGTCTGCCACCAACACATCCTCTGTTTTTCACATCCTCGCGCCGCAAAGCCTTAGAGGGCGCCGATACCATCCTCGCTATCGGTACAAAGATGGATTTCCGTCTCAATCACGGACAACCACCGCTGATTCCTGCCGAGGCAAACATATTATGGTTCGATCTCGCGGCTGAGGATATCGGTGTCAATCGTGGTGCCGCCGTTGGGTTGGTAGGCGATGTTGGCCTGAGTATGCGTCAAGTTACCGAGGCAACAAAGGCGATTGCGAATGAAGAGTGGCTCACCTATATTCGTAATGAGGAGAAGCGCGGTCTTGAACGCGATGCTGCCGCGCTCAACTCGGATGCGGTTCCCATGCATCCTATGCGCTTTTGTCGTGAGATACGCGATTTTATTGATGAAGACACAACCGTAGTTGGTGATGGTGGCGATATCGTGAGCTATGGCGGCAAAGTCATCAATGTTGCCAAGCCCGGCTACTGGCTCGATGCGGGACCGATGGGCTGTCTTGGCACAGGCACAGGTTTCGCGATGGCGGCCCAACTGGCACGTCCTGGTAAAAAAGTGCTCATCCTGAGTGGTGATGGTGCCTTTGGTCTGAATGGGATGGAGTTCGAGAGTATGGCGCGTCAGAAATTGCCGATTGTGGCGATTATCGGCAACGATGGTGCGTGGGGACAAATCAAGCATCCACAACGCGCCATGATTGGACACGCGACAGCGGCTGAACTCTCCCCTGGCATTCGGTACGACAAGATGGTCGAAGCTCTCGGTGGCTATGGCGAACTCGTCGAGCGACCAGAGGATATTCGACCTGCGTTAGAGAGAGCTTTCGCTTCTGGCTTGCCTGCGTGTATTAATGTGCTGATCGATCCCGAAAAACCTTACGGACGCTCAACCAACGTCGCTGTATGATGAAATTGTATTATAACGGATACACTGGATGACGCGAACCGTCTGTAGGGGTCTAATTCTATTACACCCTTTTGGCGATTGACCATGTTGGAGGATATGTTAAAACGCTGGTCTATATCCTGTAACATTGTACGTTGCCAAAAGGGTGTAATAGAATTAGACCCCTACAGACGGTTCGTTTCTACATTCTTTTCGCAATAGGAGGCTTTTTTGAACATTCCACAGACGCGCCGTGATGATACCGTTGAGGATTATCACGGCACACAGGTTGCGGACCCTTATCGCTGGCTTGAAGATGCCACATCCGCCGAAACACAGGCATGGTCAGAGGCACAAAGTGCCGTGACGCGTGGCTATCTTGCAACACTTACGGGACGCGAGCAGATTCAGACACGTCTCACCGAACTATACGATTATCCCAAATATACGGTGCCGAGCAAACGGGGCGACCGCTACTACTTTTCTAAAAATACAGGCTTGCAAAACCAGTTTGTGCTCTATAGACAAAGTACGCTTGATGGTGATGCAACGCTTGTCCTTGATCCCAATACGCTCAGCGCTGATGGGACGGTTGCGCTTGTCAATCGGTCGTTTAGCGAAGATGGCAAGCTGCTTGCTTATGGGAACTCGACCAGTGGAAGCGATTGGCAAGAGGTGAAGGTACGACGCGTCGATGAGGGCCGTGATTTCGATGAAGTGATTTCATGGACAAAGTTTAGTTCGCTGGCGTGGCGACACGATGCACAAGGTTTTTATTATAGTCGCTTTCCCCAACCTGGGACGGTGCCAGAAGAAGATGCGACAAACTTTAACAAGGTGTATTTGCACACACTTGGTACATTGCAAACCGCAGATACGCTTATCTTTGAGCGGCCCGACGCGAAAGAACTGGCATTTGACCCAACCGTGACGGACGATGGCAACTATCTTGTCCTCAATGTCTGGCATGGCACCGATTCTGCGAATCGCGTCTATTATCATGAGATTGATAGCACCGCTCCCTTTGTCCGTTTACTAGATGAAGCCGACGCAGACTATACTTTTATCGGCAATGATGGTCCTGTTTTCTACTTCAAGACTGACCTGGACGCCTCTCATGGGCGAATTATTGCGATTGATATCCGTGAACCCGAACGGGCCAATTGGAAAGAACTTGTTCCACAACAAAATGATGTTGTTGCGTTCGCACTGATTGTCAATCATCAGTTTGTTGTTGCCTATCTGCATGATGCGCATCACCAAATAAAGCGTTACGCTATGGATGGACGCTTGCTCGGTGAAATTGTGCTGCCCACGCTCGGTTCTATCGTAGAAATTTCTGGTGAGGTGGACGGCAACGAGCTATTCTTTAGCTTCACCTCGTATCTCGTGCCTTCTAGCGTGTATCGCTACGATTTCACTGCTGATACCTTGACACCTTTACACGAGCCAGCCATTCATTTTGATGCCAGCGACTATGAGACGGAACAGGTCTTTTATCCTTCAAAGGATGGTACACGCATTCCGATGTTTCTGACACATAAAAAGGGATTGGCGAAGGATGGCAATAATCCAACGTTGCTCTATGGCTATGGTGGCTTCAATATCAGTCTGACGCCGACCTTTTCACTTGTCGCGCTCCTATGGGTTGAAAGTGGTGGTATCTACGCAGTGGCGAATCTACGTGGTGGTGGTGAGTATGGCGAAGAGTGGCATCAAGCGGGTGTACTTGCTAAGAAGCAAAATGTCTTTGATGATTTTATCGCGGCAGGTGAATGGCTGATTGCGAACAAATACACGAGTACACCCAAAATCGCAATCAACGGTGGGAGCAATGGTGGTCTGTTGACCGCTACATGTCTTGTACAGCGTCCCGACCTGTGGGGTGCTGTCGTGTGTGAGGTTCCTGTCATCGACATGTTGCGCTACCATCGCTTTACCGTCGGACGCTACTGGATATCCGACTATGGTGATGCCGAGCATAACGCGGAAGATTTCAAGTTTCTCTATGCCTATTCTCCTCTGCACAACGTCAAAGAGGGCGTCCACTATCCACCCACGCTCATCATGACGGCAGATACGGATGATCGTGTCGTACCCGCCCACGCCAAGAAATTTACCGCAACCCTGCAACGTGCGCATAGTGGAGAGCAACCACCCTTACTACGTCTTGAACTCAAAGCCGGACATGGCATGGGGAAACCCACAAGCAAAATTATCGAGGAACGCAGCGATATGTTAGCGTTTTTGTTCAATACATTTAGGATGGTGTGATGATGCCGCTTTGTAGGGACTGATTTATCACGTCCTTCTGGCATTTCGATTCCCGACAAGGACGTGATAAATCGGTCCCTACAATTAAACCTGCACAACCGATGCATACACATCCTCATAGGCATCAAGCATTCGCTCTAGCGAAAAATGCTGCTCAACATGGGCGCGACATTGCACACGCGACAACGTGGAAAGGTCGTTGACATATGCAACGGCCTCTGCACGGTCTCCGGGCTTAACAAGAAATCCTGTCTTGCCATGTTGGATAATCTCTTCTACAGCACCACGTCGATAGGCGATAACGGGTGTGCCTGTCGCCATTGCTTCAACAGGTGTCAAGCCAAATGGTTCATCCCATTCGATGGGAAAGAGCAGACCGAGCGACTGACCCATCACTTGCCACAATGCCGAACGGTCAAGTTGTCCAAGATAGGTAACACGCTTCCCGGCTTGTTGCAATCTGGGCAAAACGCGTTCTTGATAGTAGGACGAGTCATACACTCCCCCTGCAATCAATAGATGGCGACCTGCTCTTTCCGCGATCTCGATAGCCGCCTCGACACCTTTTTCTGGCGTGATACGACCCGCGAATAGAAGTGATGCATTCTCCGCGACATGTTCGACAAAAGGGATATTACTGAGATCAAGACCATTGTAGATAATGTGGTCGATTGGCGCGTATGGTGCGTAAGTCGCAGCGCAGGCACGAGAGACGGTTAACAACGTGAGCGGATGTCCTTGTTGGTGGAGGATATGCAGTACATCATTGATTTCAGGTGAGACCGCAGGTAAATGAATGGTATGCAGTATTGGGATGTCTCGCACCAATGCGCTACAGGTAAACGCGGGCCAATCAAAGGCATGTGCATGAACGATATCAAACTCGTTGTGGCGTTGCTGGATATGAAGGAACAGGTCAAGAAAGATGTTTGCCTGTGCGAAAAAGCCTGTATCGGCTGGTCGCGCTTGCGTAGGTTCTGAGAAGCTAGCAGGGCGTACACTCTCAGGGACCGTAATCTGCTCAATCGTCACGTGTGGGACCGATGAACCTGCACGCGCGAAGAGTGTCACAGTATGTCCACGCTGCTGTAGTCCTTGCGCAAGGTCAGCAAGCATCGCCTGCGCACCGCCGGGATAGGGTTGGGCGATGGGTGTAACAAGCGGCGCAACGAGGGCTATCCTCATTTAAGCAGTCTCTCCTCGATACACGGCACTATTGTTTTCGGTTTCGTGCAGTGTGACCTCGTAGAGGAGTCCTTCAGGAAAGCTATCTTCCAGGCGTTCCCAGAACTTGATTGCCAGCATTTCCGCCGTTGGAATCACGCCTTCCAGCCACGGCACATCATAGTTGAGGTGCTTATGATCGACCCAGTTGATGACCTGCTCGTTGGTGATACGTTTCATATCCGTCAGGTTGAGGACCATACCAGTACGCGGATCAACATTGCCACGTACCGTCACCTCAAGCACATAGTTATGTCCATGTCCATTTGGATTCGCGCACTTATCGTACACAGCGTAGTTTTCGGCTTCCGAAAGCTGGTTGCTCCACAGTCGATGCGAGGCACTAAAGGTGGTGCGTCGTGTCAGGTAAACCATAAGGTATCCTTTTATGCGTTGGTGAATAGTTCGATATTGCTGCCACTAAACATTTTACCAGAATCGTCGGCGAGAAAGAGTAGGATTTCGGCGAGTTCGTCGGGCGTCATACCTGCTTCGAGATGCGGTGCGGCTTGACGTAACATCTCAGTTGCAACGGCACCAGGACTGACCGCGCTCACACGAATGTTGTATGGCTTGCCCTCAACGGCGAGTATCTCTGTCAGGCCCGCAACTCCTGACTTTGAGACGTTATAGGCACTCAGACCGGGGAACTTTTCGACGCCCTTGACGCCCGATAGCGAGGAGAGGTTGAGAATGACACCCTGCTTCTGCTCTGCCATCACGCGGAACGCGGTACGACAACATAAGAACGTCCCCCGCAAATTGACATTGATAACCTCGTCCCACGTCTCCGTGTCCATCTCCAAAAATGGTTTTACCGCGACAATGCCAGCACAATTGACTAGAATATCGACACGTCCATAGGTCTGTAATGCTTGCTCGAAGAGGTTGCGTACATCCTCTTCACGCGCCACATCGCCCATGACCGCAAGTGCCTCGCCACCTTGCTGAATAATGTTGGAGACCACCTCATCAAGTTGCGCCTGTGTACGACTACACAGCACAACCTTCGCCCCCTCACGAGCAAACGCTAATGCTGTGGAGCGACCAACACCACGCCCCGCCCCTGTAATAATTGCGATACGATTATGTATACTCATGAAACTACTTCACTATTTTCGAGTGCATCTGCATAGCCTTTGACGTATTGGACATGCTCAGCACTTAAATTCCTAACAGCACCAATCTGTACATGTGTGAGGTCGTATTCCTGAGAAATTTCCTCAACTGATACGCCGCTTTCCAGGTGTCCTATTATGAGGTCAACGAAGACTCGCGTCCCTTCAATAATAGGTCGTCCACCATTGATCATTGGGTCTTGGATAACTGCTGACGAAATTCTGCGTATTCCTTGTAAGGTCATATGTTTCTCCTTGCACTATGCCCTTAATTATACCATTGTTTTGTAGGGGCTAGAATTCATTACGCCCTTATTATAATGCACAATGGGGGCGTAATGAATTCTAGCCCCTACAGCATTCTACACACCTCTTTAATCACTTAAATGTTCACAACATCCTACTGATATATTTTTATAGGCAATACTTGCGAACTCTCATGTGCTACGGTATGATGCTTCCATGAGTACGGCACAAGGAGAGAATGATTCTATGCCAATAAACAAGAGAGCACTTCTGGAAAAAATAGAGGCGTTACAAGAGACTATCGAGGTGATGCAAGATAAGGAACTTATGAAAGTCTTTTGTGAGAGCGTCAAAGCTTTAGAGGCTGGGGAAACGATAGCGTGGGAGGACGCGAAAAGGGAGTTAGGATTGCAATGAGTAGTATGTTTCATGATGATTGCCTACATTGGCTAGACCAACAACCAGAGGCAAGCTTTGAGGCGATTGTTACTGACCCGCCCTATGGCTTGAAAGAATATTC
>CAXTWV010000280.1:0-1644 GCA_964248005.1 uncultured Ktedonobacteraceae bacterium
TGCGTGGCTTCGCCCCGCAGGGGTGAACAGTATAGTAGTGACAGGGCTTGTCCCTGTCATGCCTGTCCCCATACCATTTATTAATACCATTCCTATTGCCTGCCGATCTGTTTCCGCAGCAGGAGCGAGTCAAATATTCTGTTTGTTGAGGATGCACCACGCATCAGCAATGTGAAGGACGAGTAATTCCCTGCTACAACGTCGCTACGCAACTGATCCAGTTCGGCTGTCACCATGTCCTCTAATTGGTGTGTGCAGTGTTTGAGGAAGCCAGGAGTACGAGCCATTTCTTCATCGACACATAGAGGTTCGCCAAGACTGATAAACAGGTCGGGTCGTTGTTCTGCGAGATATTCGATACGTATCGCAAGCGGATAGACAAGGCTGGTCGTGGTCAGGCGTGCGAGATGTGCCGCTCCTGTAAAAAATTCAAATGGACGATAGTCATTTGGTGCGATCTCGCCCTGCGGAAAGAGCCAGACCATACGTCCTCGTTTCTCTTTAAGGACGTGAGACGCATATTGCAGAGACTGCATAGCGGAGCGTGCATTCTGACGATCAACCGAGAAGCAGCCAATCCAGCGAAAAAAGAAATAGCGGCGTAACTGCGCTTCTTCCATCATCAAATAAGGATCAACGCCAAGCTGACGCGACACTAGTAACGCGACATAACCATCCCACCACGTTGAATGATTAGCACAGATAATCATCGGTAACGCGCGTTGCTCATCAGTGTACGTCCCATGTTGCCGATAATGGATGCGGTCAAAATATTTGCGGAACGAGCCATCTATCAAGCCCTCGACGAGATATTCGCCGAGCGGAAATTTGTGTGCAGGTATCATATAAATGCCCTCAGAAAAATTGGGTGAAGCAATTTTCTGTAGGGGTCTAATTCATTACACCCTGTTGGCACCACACAACGCCGACGAGGGTTGAAACGCATTCATAACGTCCTCTGACATGGTGCGTTGCCAACAGGGTAATGAATTAGACCCCTACCCATTTACCACCTATAATAACATCTATAAAGCAAATAGAACAACGAGGTATAAACAAGCGTGTATACATCCAAACATAAGAGCATTATCGTCATAGGAGCGGGTATTGGTGGTCTTTCAGCAGCCATTCGTTTAGCATCACAAGGCCATCATGTCACAATCTTAGAGCGACAGGCGCAGGTCGGCGGGAAACTTAATCATGTTGAAATGGATGGCTTTAGTTTCGATACCGGCCCTTCACTCATCACAATGCCATATGTCCTCGAAGACCTATTTCAATCTGCCCAGCGCAATCTCAGAGATTATCTCGATCTAGTTCCACTCGACATCACGTGCCGTTATTTTTATCATGATGGCCTGATACTGAACGCGTGGCGCGACCATGAGCGATTAGCCCAGGAGTTTGCGCGACTCAATCCGCATGATGGTGTAGCGTTCTCTCGTTTTCTTGACTCTGCCCGCAGTATCTTCCAAGCAGCAGCAGACCCGTTTCTATATCATAGTTTGGGTAGTCCGCTTGACGTTTTGAAGACGTTTGTGCGTTATGTGTTGCGGGGACATCCTGATGCGGACGTTGACAAGGATTCGATATTCTGTAGGGGCTTTTTTTTATTTTTACCAGAGGGGAAAGTTAAAAGTGGGG
>CAXTWV010000280.1:1654-6837 GCA_964248005.1 uncultured Ktedonobacteraceae bacterium
TGTTGGGGCTTAAATACATACCCCCCTGTCTAAAATTATCAAGGCCCCAGAGGGCTTAATTAATTAAAGCCCCTACAGACAATTCCTCCCTCAACCATACTTTCACGTCTAAAAGCTGTCCTTGCTGCCCTTTCACCACAGACATTGGACGAGAGTGTACATGGCTTTTTCGAGGACGAACACCTGCGCCAATTGTTTGACCGTTACGCAACCTATAATGGGTCTTCGCCATATCAGGTGGCATCAGTCTATAGCATCATTCCTTATGTCGAGCTTGCTGATGGTGGATGGTATCCTCGTGGTGGTATTTATGCGGTGGCACAGGCGTTAGAAAAGGTCGCACGTGAGTTGTGCGTCTCGATTGAGACATGTTGTGAGGTACGCCGTATTCTTGTGGAGCGAAATGAGGCACGCGGCGTTGTGCTGGCAGATGGGCGTGTGCTACGTAGCGATATTGTGATTGCCAATAGTGATGTGGTGACAACACATCGCGAACTCTTGTCGCCAGCGATACGCAATAAGAGACGTGTACAACGCCTGGAAAAGCTAGAGCCATCCTGTTCAGGCTTTGTACTACTGCTTGGTCTCGATAAGCAATATCCGCAATTGTCGCATCACAACATCTTTTTCTCCGACGACTATCATGCAGAGTTTGACGACCTGTTTGAAAGACACATACCCTTGAGCAACCCAACGATCTACGTCTGTGATACCACGCGTAGTGATCCAACACAGGCACCTCCTGGACATGAAAATCTGTTTGTGCTTGTCAATGCACCCTATCTTACAACAAAAAGTGATTGGCAGCGTGAGGCACCTGCATACCGAGAGCGCATTCTCGACCTGCTTGCAAGTTACAAACAAGTAGACCTGAGCGACCTGCGAGAGCATATTGTCTGTGAAGCGATGCTGACACCTCAAGATTTCTATGAGAAATACGGTGCGAATGCAGGTTCAATCTATGGTCTCTCCTCGAACTCACGCATGGCTCCCTTCACACGTCCTGGTAACGTATCAGAGGTACGCAACCTCTACTTTGTAGGTGGAAGCACGCATCCTGGCGGCGGTGTGCCATTAGTGATGTTGTCGGGCAATATTTTAGCGTAATTTAAATAAAAAAACACAAAACAAGAGCACAATCCACAAACCGCATGGTTTTTTGTGGATGGTCCTCTTGTTATGTGTTTATTTTTCACCTTTCATTGCTTTGAGCAGAAATTCTCCCTCCTCTAGTGTATAGGGCATGGCGAAGGGTCTTTGTTCAGCAGGGGTGTTGCCAACATCTTGATACATACTATTCAAACCTTGTTGGATACCTGCATCGCCGTGTGTGAACTCACCTACAAGGGCTTTCCATTGTGTCACGAGAGCTTGCGCCTCTGGCCCGTCTGGGTTCTGCCCAGTTGAGACGAGACGCTTTAACTCCGCGAAGAGCATATCCCATTTCTTGCTCACAACACGCTGGTCCTCTTCGCTCCAATTCTTGCCCCATTCGGCTATTTGCTGCCGCTGCTCTTCGGTATAATGCTTCTTGTTCAAGTCCTTCATCTTTTGCCGTTGTTCTGGCGTGAAGTACTTGTCTTGCCATTCGTTATTCTGTGTCATTTGAATCACCTGGATCACCTGTATAATAGACTCCCAGTTGAGCCTGTGTGCCTGTAGCAGCTCTTCCGTTTCAGTTATCGCCTGAATAACGGTGTCAAGTTGCGATCTTCGCTCTTGCATCATGGCTTTTTGCTGTGCCAACGACTCTTGTAAGAGCATTGGTTCAGCATGTAAAAATTGCTGAATTTCTTGCAACGAAAAGCCAAGAAATTTCAGAGCCAGGATTTGCTGCAAACGTAGCAAGTCTGTGTCCGTGTAGAGTCGATAACCGCTCTCTGTATACATGGAGGGCGACAACAACCCTACTTTGTCGTAGTAGCGCAACGTGCGTACTGAGACAGACGCTTTCTGTGCGAACTCACTTGTTTGATAAAAGTGGTGATCCAAGGTGTTCCTCCTTTCTGTGAAGAGTATAAAGGATGACGTTACGTCATGCTCAAGTCTTTTTAGAGGCAATTTATTCGATAAAAACAAGGACAGGAAAATTCGCATTGCAAATTTTCCTGTCCTTGTTTTTATCGAATAAATGATGTGCTAATCGGCACTCGCGACACTACCCTCCTCATCATGGGCGAATGAGAGCGGCCTTGCAACGCTTTCCAGCGATTTCCCTTCGGCATCGACAGCGAAGAAGATGGCAATGACGCCAGCGATAATCATCAGACCAGCACCAATCAAGTCGCCGTAGAAGACGTTGATAACTTTGTTCGTCGCAATGAGTGCGCCGAATATTAAGGGTGCTGATATACCACCAACTGCTGTACCTATCGCGTAGAAGAACGCAATAGCCAGAGCGCGTGTCTCTAATGGGAATATTTCGCTCACTGTCAGGTAGGCCGAGCTTGCACCTGCCGAGGCAAAGAAGAAGATTACTGACCAGCAAGCGGTCTGTGTCACTGCATTCAAGATGCCCTGTTGGAACATCCAACCTGTGATGATGAGTAACGCACCTGAAAGGATGTAGGTGAAACTGATCATCTTTTTACGACCAATGGTATCGAACAAGCGTCCAATCGTCAGTGGTCCAAGCACGTTGCCGATAGCAAATGGCACAATATACCATGGAGCCTGATCCGCAGGAACTTTGTAGAAGGTCGCAAGCACCAGAGTGTACGTAAAGAAGACCGCGTTATAGAGAAACGCTTGACCTACCATAAGTGAGAAGCCCAGGAGCGAACGCTGAGGGTAGGTATTGAACATCGTTTTCGCAATCTGCCCAAAGCTTACAGTTCCCTGTGGACGAATAGAGATTGTCCCCTCCGGCTCTGGCAAATTCTTGAGTTTATCTTCTTTCTTGACCTCGTTCTCGATCATCGTTACCACACCGTCTGCTTCATCAAAGCGACCGTGCATCATGAGCCAGCGTGGGCTTTCAGGCACGTAGCGACGTACAAGCAACACAGCTAAACCGAGAATTGCACCCATGCCAAAGGCGAGACGCCAGCCGAGGTCGATTGGCAGAAGTTTAGGATTGAGCAGAAACGCCGTCGCGATTGCGCCGAACGCTGTACCAAGCCACCAAGTACTATTAATCGCAAGATCGGTCCAGCCACGCGCCCGCGCTGGAATAAGCTCGTCGATAGCGGAGTTGATAGCAGCATATTCGCCACCGATACCCATACCCGTCAAGAAGCGGCACACGGCGAACCAGTAGAAATTGAAGGAGAAAGCTGTTGCAATTGTCGCAAGGAGGTAGAGCGCAAGCGTAATCATGAATAAGCGTTTGCGGCCCAGTCTGTCGGTCAGACGACCAAAAAACAATGCACCTACGACAGCACCTACGATATAGATGGAGCCTGCCACACCGACATCAAAACTAGTGATATTCAGTGTTTTAGGACTCTTAAGCGTGTCGGCGATGGAACCAACGATTGTGACCTCTAACCCATCGAGAATCCAGGTGATACCTAGTGAAACGACGACAAGCCAGTGCCAGTTGC
This sequence comes from uncultured Ktedonobacteraceae bacterium, assembly GCA_964248005.1. Lineage (GTDB taxonomy): Bacteria > Chloroflexota > Ktedonobacteria > Ktedonobacterales > Ktedonobacteraceae > JBBQVS01. The sequence continues at coordinate 5,200 of CAXTWV010000280.1, forward strand.
TCCATGGGAGACGGTCCATGCGGGCGGGAATGTTCGTTTTCACGGCCTTCGCAGGTTCTGCTGTAGTACTCATTGCACCAGTGCTCCTTCTCTCAAGATGCTACAACGCATCGAGGGGGTTGTTGGGTGCGCTAAAGCGGACCCGTACAAGAGTAATCCACAGGTGCTGGAATGCAAGGGAAATCCTGTACGGGTCCGCTTTAGCGCACTCAGGTTAATCTCCATATTCGGGTTTTTCGCGAGATGATTACGGAATAGTGGTTCTATATGTACACAATAGTAAGGATGTAGTTATACCACGAGATGTACTATATTTCGGTTTCATTTTTGTCTTTGATCTGCTATGATAGCAGTATCATGAAAAAGTAGAGAGCATATGGATTGTCACGTTTGTACAACCAAAAAGCAGCAACAGCAAAGCCAGCCTTTCATAGGTATGGTTTCCTTTGCATGCCCCTGACTTTATAAAAGCAGACGCAACGAGTCGCCAGACCTATTCAACAGGTCTGGCGACTTTTTTGTTTGCGCTATTCAAAAAGGAGTATAGAATGGATGGAAGCTTTTTTTTACGTGGTCTCTTGATTGGCTTATCTATCGCGGCAGCCGTTGGTCCTATGAGTATTTTGTGCATCCAGCGTACATTGCAAAGAGGTCAACGCTATGGCTTGATCTCTGGCTTAGGAATTGCGACGGCTGATGCTGTATACGGATGTATTGCTGCTTTTGGCTTAACGTTTATCTCCGATTTCTTCGTCAGTCAGCAATTCTGGATACGCCTACTTGGGGGATTGTTCTTACTCTATCTCGGCATCAGGACAATGGTGAGCAAGCCTGCGGAACGAGCCGCAGCCGCGAAAGCCAGTGGGTATGTGAGTGCTTATATCTCTACCCTGTTACTTACTCTGACAAATCCTACGACAATTCTTTCATTTGTCGCGATTTTCGCAGGCATTGGTGTTGGTGGTGCGAGTAAAAGTTATGCTTCCGCGATTTTCGTTGTGCTCGGCGTCTTCGTTGGTTCGGTGCTCTGGTGGTGCTTCCTGACGAGTGTTGTAAGCTTTTTACGTGCAAGGTTTACTGACGTGTGGCTGTTGTGGATAAATAGAGTGTCGGGAGGTGTTATTATGCTGTTTGGGGTTGTGGCGTTGATAAGTTTATTGTAGAGATTTTGCCTGGGAATTGATGTTCACACGTGTAAGATATCAGACGCCGGGCATGATTGAGCAACACAACATTCTAAACCAACGGGCACAGCTTATAGATGAGGGCAAGGTACAAAGCACGCTTACCGAAAAGCTTGAGCCTATCACAGCAGCGAATCTGCGCGAGGCCCACAAGAAGGTCGAAAGCGGCAAGACAATAGGCAAGATTGTGCTTGCGAACTTCCCTTTGTAGAGGTTGCGTATAGAATATAATTATATGATGTAACAAAATTGTCGAGGTACGTCGATGGTAGGGACCGCGATTTATCGCGTCCTTGTGGGCATAGTCAATCATCACAAGGACGTGATAAATCGGTCCCTACATCTAAGGAGGCTCTCTATGAGCATTGATGACGCATTTACTCAATTTCCTACCCTTACCACAAGCCGTCTGCAACTACGTCAGCTTCGACCAACTGATGCGGAAGCACTCTTT
>CAXTWV010000281.1:0-6795 GCA_964248005.1 uncultured Ktedonobacteraceae bacterium
GAAACTGACTGCGCTTCAGCATAGAAGTTTCTCCTTTTAGTACGGATACCTGTAGGGACCGATTTATCACGTCCTTGTGGCATCTCGACACCCGAACAAGGACGTGATAAATCGGTCCCTACAGGTATCCGTACTATTTTGTTAAACCCCATTATCACACCCCATACGCATTGGTGCAATGAAAATCTTTGTTTAAGCAAGAGGATATTCTTGTGCTCTTCCTGTATCCTGCACCATCTCTTCATACACAGGAACAGCCGTTGACCCCCGTATCACTAGCTCAATGGGCATCACTACCGAGATAAACTGTGAAATCTTTTGCTCAATCATAGCAAGCAAATGTTGCGTTGCAACCTTGCCCATCTCAGCTGGAAATTGACGAATAGTGGTAAGCGGCGGCTCTATGACAGAGGTCAATGGGATATCGTCAAAACCGACAACCGAGAGATCTCTAGGCACATGTAGCCCTATTTCTCTGGCCTTGCTGATAGCTCCAAGTGCCATACGATCATTCATCGCGAAAATAGCCGTTGGACGCTGGGCGTGACGCAGGAGTGGTTCGGCTGCATGTGCGCCACTTTCAATCGAAAAATCGCCATAGGTGAGCAAATCTGGGTCAAGCGTCAACCCGTACTCTGTCAGCGCGTCACAAGCACCCTGCATGCGTCCATCCATGGCACCAATAAAGTTCGCTGGTCCACTAATAACACCAATACGCCGATGTCCTAACTCCAGCAGGTGTTTTGTGACCTCATAACCACCTCGCCGATCATCACAAAAGACAGAGTTGATCATCTGAAAGTCTTCCCTATAGCCCGCGGAAACACGTGGAATGCCACTCGCCGCTAGCTCTTGCTCATCAAGTTCACCCTTGAGTGTTTCAACTGTTATCACGCCATCAATATAACCCATACGGAGAAAGCGGTCATAGGTAGCACGCTGCGAGGATTTTTTAGACATGGAAAGCAAAACATTATAGTCATTACTGCTTGCAACGCCTTCCACGCCACGAATAACCTCAAGCAGAAATGGGTCTCTAAACGAATAATCGGGATCATGCGGAATGATAAGCCCCAGCACATAGGTGCGATTATTCGTGAGACCACGTGCAGCAAGACTCGGCGAATATTGTAAATCACGCATAGCATCCAGCACGCGTTGCCGCGTCTTTTCGCTGACATAGGGGGTGTTGGAAAGCACCTTTGAAACCGTCGTCGTCGAGACTTTTGCTAAACGAGCCACGTCATAAATATTTGCCACGGCTCTTTTCCTCTCAGAACTGGTCATGATTACACACTACTACGCTTATAGGGAAGCGGTTCCCTAGTTATACATCGGCCCTTATCCTCTGTCAAGTAGTTCGTGTAAAATATGGAAAAAGTATTGACAAGCTTCAATACATCGGTTATAACTACAGTAGTAAACCGCTTCCCTACCGTCTATAACAACCAAAAATATCTTTTTAGAGCAAATAATGTTCTACAATACACATAACCTACCAAAACTCAGTTTCATGTGAGAAAGCATTACCAAGAGTACGTATAACTAAGAGTATCACTTTCGTCTCATAGGGAAGCGTTTCCCTAACACACTTTGATAAGCAGACAGAGAACGTTTGCCACGTCCTGGTTCTTTGTACACGCAGAGAGCCATTGGGTATCTCTTGAACGATGTTGATGAAGTACATATGCTTCATCACTAGTGGTTTGATGCATTGAAGCATCAGAAACAGGGAGAAATCATTCATGGACAACGAGTATCAACGAGTAGTAGACGAGCTAACAAGTGCGGGTTTTAAGCTGCCCCGACGTGAATTTATGCGTCTCGCGGCAGCTGGTGTCGGTAGTGCCGCGTTATTAGCAGCCTGTGGTGGTAGCACTGGGGGCGGTGGTGGTGGAAGTACAACATTGACACAGTGGTATCATCAATATGGTGAGGTTGGCACGGAACAAGCGGTGTTTCGTTATGCGAAACAGTACACCAAGGCCACAGTCAAAGTCAGTTGGGTTCCAGGTACAGGCAACGAATATCCCAACAAAGTCAATGCTGCCTTGCTTGGCTCCGGTGCGCCCGATGTATTTGAATTGCAATACCCCTCTCTTGATCAGGTAAAAGCTGGCCTCATTGCTCCTCTCGACGATATTATCGCTTCTGTGAAGAGCGACTTTAGCCCTACGGCTCTCAAACCACTCACCATCAATGGGAAGGTCTACGCCATTAAGATGATTAATGACATGGGCTTGCTCTACTACCGTAAGAGCCTACTGCAAAAAGCTAATATCCAACCTCCTACTACTGTGGATGAACTGATCGCAGCCGCTAAGCAGCTTACCAGTAAAAGTATTAAGGGCCTTTACATTGGGCAAGATGGCGGTGTCGATGCGCTTTATCAAGTTGCCCCTTGGGGATCGGGTGCAGACTTCATCCAGGATGATAAGGTTGTTTTTGATGTAGATGGTACCGTTGGTGCCTACGAGAAGATTCGCGAACTAAATAGCAGTGGTGCCCTACTGATTGATGCACCAACATTCTGGTGGGACCCATCCGCATTCACGCAGGGACTTGCCGCGATGCAATGGACAGGGCTGTGGGCAATGCCAGGAATTACAAAGGCACTTGGCGATGACTTTGGGGTCGTGCCGTGGCCTGCGCTCGACTCGTCGGTGCAGCCATCCACCTTCTTTGGTGGTTGGTCAGAAATGGTCTACGGCAAGAGCAAGAATATTGACGCCGCCAAGCAGTACGTCAAGTATCTCTGGATTGACAGTGCCAACATTCAGACTGACTGGAACGTAGGCTATGGTTTCCACGTCCCACCGCGTATCAGTACCACCCAGAAAACCACGAAGCTTCAAAGTGGTCCCGCGGCTCAAGCGGTGGATTACCTGAACAAGTATGGTCATGCCGTGCCTCCAACTTGGGATGCGACAATGGACAATGCATTACGTGATGCATTCAGTAATATTCTCAAGAATAAAGCTGATGCGAAGAGCGAGGTCCACAACGCCGCCCAGAAGTGTCAGGCCGAACTGACTCGCCTCCTTAGCTAAACAATTGTTTAGTATGTAGGTAAAAAATATCACAGGAAAGTTGGACACCCGCTCGTACTAACTACGTAGTGGATGTCCAATTATGCTTTCTTAGGAAGGATTGGGAAGGGCATCTATGAAATCCTCAAGTATTGTCTCATCAGCAGAGACACTAACCTCCACGGCGGAAAAACAACAGGCGGTGGGCAGAGTACGGAAAAAATCATTGCGAACGGCTCTGTTATTCTGGAGTTTTGTTGGTCCCCTGGTGCTTGGCTTACTTATATTTGTGTATGTGCCCATCATTTGGAGTCTCATACTCAGTTTTTTCAATGCTCGTGCAACAATTACACCTACCGAATTTATTGGTCTACAGAACTATCAAGCAATGTTGCAAGACAGCGCGTTTACAGGCTCCTTGCTCACTTTTACCATCTTCACGCTCTTCATAGTGCCAACAACGCTCATCGGTGCATTAGGACTGGCGTTGCTTGTAAATAGCGTGCGTGTCGCGCGGGGCTTCTTCCGCTCGGTCTTTTTTCTCCCAACAGCGTGCTCATATGTCGTGGCCTCGCTGATCTGGAAGATGAGTGTCTTCGCAGGTCTACCCTATGGTCTGGTCAACTCTTTTACTGCCCTCTTTGGTGCCGCGCCTATCTCCTGGGTTTCCAGCACGAACCCTCCATGGTATTGGTTGGTACTGGTGACAGTTCGTTTGTGGCTCCAACTGGGCATCTTCATGATTATCTTCATAGCAGGACTACAAGAAATCCCGCGTGAATTGTACGAGGCGTCCTTTGTCGATGGAGCGAAAAAGGGTTGGACGACCTTCCGCTATATCACCCTTCCACTCCTGCGCAATACCTCAATTGCCGTATTGCTGTTGTGTATCATTTACGGCTTCCAGGCATTCGACGAGTTTTTCAATATCATGACAGGTGGCAATCAGATTCTCGCCCGCCCTCCGCTCGTCTATCTCTATACCGTTGCACTTAGCGATCAAGATTATGGTCGTGGAAGCGCGGGTGCTATGATTCTAGCACTCATTATTGTTGTCATTTCCTTAGTGCAAGGACGCATCTTTGGCTTTGGAAAAGCTGATTAAGAAAGGGGAATCTCTATGGCATCGATTGTTTCTCAATCGGCTCAACCACGTCGTAAGAAGGGTCCGTCAGCAGGAAACGTTGTTAGCAACATCCTACAATATGCTTTATTGATTTTGCTCGCGATTCTTTTCCTGATACCGTTTTACCTACTGCTTAGAAATGGCCTCGCGACGGATGCAGAGATTACCGCGTTACACTGGACATTCTTTCCCAGTACGCTCCATTTCGAGAATATCCAGGAACTATTCAACGATCTCAGTGTCCCCTTCGCGCAAGGGCTAATGAACTCGGCGGTCATCGCGGTTCTGCAAACGGTAGGACAACTCTTCTTTTGTTGTCTCGCCGGTTATGGCCTTGCTCGCATTCCGTATCGCTGGTCCAATGTCGTGTTCTATACGATCATTGTCACCCTGATGATTCCCAGCACCGTCACCTTCGTCCCGACATATGTGCTTATCTCCTACCTCGGCTGGGTCAGCACATTGCAGGGTATCATCGTGCCCTTCCTGTTTAGTGGCTTTACGACATTCTTGTTCCGCCAGTTCTTCCTGAGCTTTCCACACGAACTAGAAGAGGCCGGACGTGTCGATGGCCTGGGACAATGGGGGGTCTTCTGGCGCATTGTCATTCCAAACTCCTACTCCATTATCGCCTCGCTAGGCGTCATTGCCTTTATCCAGAGCTGGAACTCCTTCTTGTGGCCTCTGGTAGTTGGGCAAGACCCATCAGTCTATACAGTGCAGGTGGTGCTCTCGAACTTCCTGAATGCACAGGTTCTCAATCTACACGAGTTGTTTATTGGTTCGGCTATCGCCATTCTGCCGCTTGTGGTTGTGTTCTTCATCCTCCAGCGTTACATCGCCGAAGGGTTCAAACAAACGGGATTGAAAGGGTAAACACATGATACAAAAAATGGTATGCATGGCTGCTAGCCATGCATACCATTTTTTGTATCATGTGTTTAAAGAGGGATATTCCCATGCTTCTTAGGCGGGTTCGTGTCCCTTTTGTTTTTCAGCATCTCAAGCGCATTGATGAGCTTGGCACGAGTCTGGCTTGGCTCGATGATTTCGTCGATGTAGCCACGTCCGGCGGCGATGTAGGGATTGGCGAATTTCTCGGTATATTCGGTGATCAATTCTTTCCGTCGCTGCTCTGGATTCTCGGCCTTTTCGATGTCGTCTTTGAAGAGAATGTTGACGGCACCCTCTGGACCCATAACAGCGATTTCAGCCGTGGGCCATGCGTAGTTGATGTCACCACGTATGTGCTTACTACTCATCACATCATATGCTCCACCATAGGCTTTACGGGTAATCACGGTGATTTTCGGCACAGTAGCTTCACAGTAGGCGTAGAGCAATTTCGCACCATGGCGAATGATCCCATTATGTTCCTGACTGACGCCGGGCAAGAAACCTGGAACATCGACAAAGCTAATGATAGGAATATTAAAGCAATCGCAGAAGCGCACAAAACGTGCCGCTTTATCTGACGAGTTGATGTCCAGTACACCAGCGAGGGCGCGTGGCTGTTGCGCGACAAGACCGACCGAACGGCCATTGAGACGCGCGAAGCCAACGAGAATGTTTTTCGCGAAGTGTTCGTGTACCTCAAAGAAATCGCCATCATCAACAATATACTGAATGACACTTGTCATGTCATAGGGCTTATTGGGATTGTCGGGAATGATAGTGTCTAGCGCAGCCTCCGCACGTTTTGGTGTATCTGTTGGCGCAATACGCGGCGCATCGTCAACATTATTGGAGGGCAGATAGGCCATGAGTTGGCGTATCATGCGAATACAATCCGCTTCGCTAGAGCAAGCAAAATGCGCCACACCACTCTTACTGTTGTGAATTTGTGCTCCACCCAATTCTTCAAAGGTAACATCCTCGTGTGTCACCGACTTTACAACGTTTGGGCCTGTGACAAACATGTGACTTGTCTCTTCAACCATGAAGATAAAGTCGGTAATGGCTGGCGAATAGACCGCGCCACCCGCGCACGGTCCCATAATGGCAGAGATTTGTGGGACAACACCAGACGCGAGCGTGTTGCGTAGAAAAATATCTGCATAGGCACCCAGGCTCACCACGCCATCCTGGATACGCGCCCCACCAGAGTCGTTGAGACCAATAATGGGAGCACCGTTTTTCATCGCCATTTCCATCACCTTACAGATTTTCTCCGAATGGGCCTCGGAAAGGGAGCCACCAAAGACGGTGAAGTCTTGCGAGAACACATACACGGGGCGTCCGTCAATCTGCCCATAGCCCGTGACGACTCCATCACCAGGAATCTTCTGTGCATCCAGGCCAAAGTCGGTTGAGCGATGCGTGACAAACATGTCTAGCTCGTTGAAGCTACCGGGGTCTAGCAAAAGGTCAAGCCGTTCGCGTGCCGTCAGCTTGCCTTTATTATGTTGTTGCTCGATACGCCGCTCACCCCCACCAAGCAATGCGGTGGCCTTTAGAGTATGCAATTCCGCGACTTTCTGTTTGGCTGCGGTAGTCGTATCTGAGGCGTTTTGTGAGCTACGTTGTTCACTCGTGGTCATTTGAACTTTTCTCCATACATTTTCGTATATAACTGTGGACAAGGTAAACCTGCAAGCAGTATAGCATAATATATAAAGGGAATGTGGCAGCCTCGTGGCG
>CAXTWV010000282.1:0-6752 GCA_964248005.1 uncultured Ktedonobacteraceae bacterium
CCCCCCCCCCGCGGGTGGGGGGGGGGGGGCCTCGCGGCGCGGGCGCCCTTGCACAATATATAAAACAGGCAGATATTGATATACATTATAATACAGGAGGAACCACATTATGTCGTCTCGCGTTGTTGTAACTGGAATTGGGCTTGTGACCTCTGTGGGGAACGATCTGGCATCATCATGGGATGCGTTATGCCAGGGAAAATCGGGTGTTGGCGAAATTACAGGATATGACACAAGCAAGCACCGCGTTCACTTCGCGGGCGAGGTCAAGAACTTCGATCCTTCACCTTATATCGACCGTAAAGAAATACGGCGAAACGATCCCTATGAGCAACTGGCGATTGCCACAAGCAAACAGGCATTGGCACAGGCAAAACTCGATATCACGGACGAGAATGCAGACGATATCGGCGTCTATATAGGAAGTGGTATTGGCGGTCTCGTGACACTACATGACCAGTTCAAAGTGCTGCACGAAAAAGGACCGGACCGCATCAGTCCCTTCTTTATCAACATGATGATTATCGACGGTGCTCCTGGTATTGTCTCCATTCTAACGGGTGCGCGTGGTCCAAACTGGGCGGCTGTCTCGGCATGTGCTACCAGTGGCAATACGATTGGTGAGGCATGGGAAACCATCCGACGTGGAGACGCGAAGGCAATGATCGCAGGTGGAGCGGAAAAAGCGGTGACACCGATTGCGATGGCGGCCTTTGACAATATGCATGCACTCTCACGGCGCAACGATGACCCGCAAGGTGCCAGTCGTCCTTTCGACGCGACACGCGATGGCTTTGTGATGGGTGAAGGCTCGGCAATGCTGATCTTGGAAGACCTGGAATTTGCTCAAGCTCGCGGCGCACATATCCTTGCCGAAATGGTTGGTTATGGTTCAACAGGCGACGCGCACCACGTCACAGAACCTGCCCCCGGTGGTGCTGGTCTGGTACGTGCAATTCGACGCGCCATGCAAAAAGCAGGGTTACAACCGAATCAGATCGACTACTATAACGCCCATGCCACATCGACACCGTACAATGATCGCTCAGAAACACAGGCACTCAAGACGGTATTCGGCGAACATGCATGGAAGATGCCAATTAGTGGTACCAAGTCGATGATTGGGCATACATTGGGTGCGGCAGGTGCAGTCGGCGCGGTTGTCGCCATTCAATCCATTCTCACAGGTATTGTGCCACCAACCATCAACCTGCATCATCCCGATTCAGAATGTGACCTGGACTATGTGCCAAACGAGGCGCGGCACGTCAATGTCGATATCGCGATGGGTACCTCGATGGGCTTTGGTGGGCATAACACATGCTTGATTTTCAAACGCTATGTCGCGTAGGGACCGATTCATCGCGTCCTCTTGGCAATCGACCGCTGACGAGGACGCGACGATGGAGTTTAACAAATGGGTACGGATATCTCTGTAGGGACCGATTTATCACGTCCTTGTTGGCATATCGAAAGGCGACGAGGACGTGATAAATCGGTCCCTACAGAGGACGTAACTACATTAATTTGTAAAATTGCATTATCGCATCCACCATTCATATGCGTACTAACAAAGTAGGGTAAGTAATTGTATGGACGAAGAAAAGACATCGTGGCTAGAGCGAGTCGAGGCGATTATTCAGGTCCTCGAAGGTAGCACGATTAGCGAATTGGAATTGACCGAGGCAGGGACCGAAATCATCGTTCGGCGTAATCCGGGTATGGTTATGGTCTCCTCTGCTCCTCCACAGCAGACCGTAAATGCGATGCAGAACGGGCAAGGTGGAACGATGATACAACCCGTTGCGGGGCCGCCTGTCAAGGTTGACAAGAGTGTCGCGATTGCTGCTCCATTGACGGGCGTCTATTATGAAGCGGCTTCACCCACCTCGCCCGCGTTCACAGCTATTGGTGACATTGTACGTGTTGGGCAGGTCATCGCGCTTGTTGAAGCAATGAAGGTCTTTAACGAGATTCAAGCTGATGTGTCGGGCCGCGTTGTCGCGATGGTTGCCACCAGTGGTGATGTTGTACAAAAAGGGGATGTGCTCCTGCGCGTTGAGCCATTGTAGTAACACCCTGTAAATAATCGTAACACGAAAAAATGGTAGTGTGCAATGAGGCATGCGCTAGTGCGTGCCTCATTGCACACTACCATTTTTTCATACACACAAGACATGTGCTAGGAAGGAAATAGGGAAGCGTTATGCAGCAACTGATACTCAACGTGCTACCTCAGACGTATGCGGTATGTCGTCTCGATCCCAATGGACATATTCCCAATTGGGCATTGCTTGGTGATGATTTTATTTCGTTGACACGTACACGTACCGAACTCTCTGTTATCTGCTTACAAGATAATGTGCCAGTTGAGGGTACAACATCCGAGCGTGGCTGGCGTTGCATCAAGGTCGAGGGAGCCTTTGATTTCTCGCTCTCCGGTATCCATGTCTCGCTTGCTATCCCGCTCGCTGAGTCGAACATCAGTGTGCTTGCCATTGCGACCTACGAAACCGATCACATCCTCATAAAAGAGGATGATTTGGAACGCGCCTTACAGGTATTGGTGCGTGCTGGGCATGAGGTGAAACGATAGGGGCTGATGATGTGTATTTATCAGAGAACGAAACATCTGTAGGGGTCTAATTCTATTACACCCTTTGCCCAATCGATTCTGTTGGAGGACGTATTGAAACGTTTCATCAATCCTATGGGCAGAATCGATTGGGCAAAGGGTGTAATAGAATTAGACCCCTACATGTCTCCGTTTATTTGTGAATTCGCATAATCATATTTGTACAACGTTTCTCACGGGAATTGCCGCCTGTACAAATCGGCATAATGCCCATTTCTCGCTAATAATTCGTCGTGGGTGCCGCTTTCGATAATGCGACCGTTGTCGAGAACGAGTACGCGGGTGGCATCGCGGATGGTTGAGAGACGGTGCGCGATGATGAAGGCGGTACGATTCTTCAGCAGTTTTTTGAGAGCGTCTTGAATAAGCTGCTCCGTTTGCGTGTCGATACTGGACGTAGCTTCATCTAAGATAAGTAGAGGTGTATCAGCAAGGACGGTACGTGCGAAGGCGAGCAGTTGACGCTGGCCCTGACTGAGACCACTACCACGCTCACCAAGTTTTGTTTTATAGCCATCGGGTAAGTTCGCGATAAACTCATGAACGCTCACGGTACGCGCCGCAGCCTCTACCTCGGCATCGGTGGCATTCAAGCGTCCATAACGAATGTTGTCGGCGACAGTGCCCGAAAAGAGAAACGTGTCTTGCTGCACAATGCCCACCTGTGTACGCAAGCTTGCCAGCGTCACATCCTTTACATCGTAGCCATCAATTCTCACTCTCCCTGTTGTCGCGTCATAGAAACGTGGCAGTAGATTGACCAGCGATGATTTGCCCGCACCAGTTTCGCCGACAAGCGCGATTGTTTCACCAGCCTGCACATTCATGTTAATGTCATGCAACACAAATTCTGGCTTGTCCGCGTCCGCGTTATAGGCAAAATTTACCTGCTCGTACACGACATGACCAACGATGCGCGGAAGCGGTTGTGCTCCCGGTGTATCTTTCTGCTCGACTGGTTCATCCACAAGCTCGAAGATACGTTCTGCCCCTGCCAACGCTCCCTGTGCCTGTGTATAGATGCTACTGATAATCTGAATGGGGCGGAAAAACTGTTGCACATAGATGAAGAAGGCGACAACGACTCCCACCGGAATCGTGCCACGAATAGCCAGCCAGCCACCAAAGCCCGCGACAATAGCCGTTGCCAGCGTACTAATGATGTCGATAGTGGGCGTAAAGGCCGAGGTAATCGCGACGGCATGGACGTTGACATCACGATTGACCGCGTTATGTGCCGCGAAGTGTTCGATATTAGCATCGGTGCGGTTGAACGCTTGCGCGACACGTACACCGACCAGTTCCTCCTCTAATTCCGAAGAGACGATACCGATCACAGAACGTGTATCGCGAAAGGCACTACGGGAACGTTGCGCGAAGAGAATTGTAATCCACACCATGATTGGCACTGTGATAAAGCTCAATAACGCCAACGGCACATTCAGGACAAGCATCGCAATAAGAATACCGACAAGTGAGAAGACGCTTCCGATCACCTGTGTCACGCCTTGACTGAGCAGTTGATTGATAACTTGAATATCGTTGACGAGACGCGACATGAGATCGCCTGCTTTGTTCTGATCAAAAAAAGCGATTGAAAGCGTTTGCACCTTATCAAATATTTGTGTACGCAACGCCGAGAGGAAGCGTTGCCCGATCCTACCAATTAAAGATGTTTGCCCAAATTGCGACACAAAGCCCACGATATAGACGCCAAGCAGGAGCAGCATAATTTGTGCCAGACCTCCGCCATTTTTGCCCGTGATATACACATCAATAGCTTGTCCAATTAATGCAGGTCCCACTGCTTGCGTTCCCGCTGAGATGATGACGAGTACCAACGCACCCAACAGTTGTATACGAAATGGCGCGAAATAGGAGAGCAGACGGCGCAAGACTCCACCCGTGTTGACACGTTCGGGGCCAGAAGTGTTGTCCTGCGCCGGACCATAATAGTGTGCTTTGTCTTCGGCGGCGATGCGCTGGCTCATATGCGATTATCCTTTAATGTACCAACAACAAGAAACGGTAGGGGCAGCAATTCATTGCGCCCAAAGATGGGGGTGGTGGAGGGGCAACGCGTCGGCAACGATTCTCTTCCTCGACGTGAGCCCCCTCCCGACCCATCTTTGGGCGCAATGAATTGCTGCCCCTACCGTTCGGTTTGTATCCATCCTCGCGTTCATTCTCACGCTCCCACAGCCGCCAATCTCTCGTTGTTCACGAGTTGCGATTCGAGCAATTCGCAGTACAGGCCGCTTGTTTTTTCTAGCTCGGCATGTGTACCTTGTGCCACGAGTTTGCCACCGTCGATGAGGAGCACGAGATCGGCATTGCGTACTGTGCTAATGCGTTGCGCGATAACAAAGGATGTGCGGTCCTTCATCAGATGCACTAAAGCTTGCTGAATTTGAAACTCGGTCTCGGCATCGACGGCTGATGTGCTGTCGTCGAGGATAAGTAGAGCGGGATTGAGCAGGAGCGCACGCGCAATGGCGATACGCTGTTTTTGTCCACCGCTGAGTCCGACGCCGCGCTCACCGACGATTGTGTCATAGCCTGTGGGAAAACTCATAATAAAGTTATGCGCTTGAGCTGCTTGTGCGGCTGCCTCGACCTCTTGCTGTGTCGCGCTCGGACGCCCATAGGCGATATTGTCACGGATGGTTCCACTAAAAAGATTGGTCTCTTGTAGCACAATGCCAATTTGTGAACGTAAACTTGCGAGTGTGACCGAGCGTACATCATGGTCATCGACCAGCACACGACCCTCCGTGACATCGTAGAAGCGCGGGATGAGATTGATGATACTCGATTTACCTGAACCTGTACGACCCAGGATTGCCACCGTTTGACCAGGTTGTCCCGTAAACGAGATATCGTCAAGCGTGGGCGTCTCGCTACCAGCATAACGGAACGTTACCTTTTCAAAGCTAACACGTCCCTGTAGTGGTGGCAATGTAATGGCATCGGGTGCGTCTTTGACCTCAATCGGGGCATCAACAACCTCAAAGACGCGCTTGGCAGAGGCTGAGGATTGAGTAAGTGATGTGATGGTGCTGCCAAGGATAAAGACGGGCATGAGAAGAAAGCTCAGGTAACTGTTGAAGGCGACTAATGCTCCCACACTCAAACTACCACTAATTACCTGTGAACCACCAAACCAGATCACTGCCAGTGTACCAAGATTAGAAATAAAGAAAATGAGTGGAAAGGCTAATGAGGAACTGCGTACAATGCCCAGGTTTTCTTGTAACAAGTCGTCATTCGCTGTGAAGTAACGATCATGCTCATAGGGTTCGCGCACGAATGCTTTGACGACGCGTACCCCTGCCAGATTTTCCTGTAAAATAGTATTGAGATTGCCTAATTTTTGCTGCACAACACGAAAGCGCGGTCCGACCCGTGTCAAAAAGACAAAGAACACGGCGAAAATGGCAGGAACCATGAGCAAAGCGAGTGAGGCCAGTTTCCAGTTAGAGATGAGCAAAATAGTGGCACTACCAAGCAACATCACGATGGCATTGAGCAGTTGCAGAATGCCCGCGCCTGTAAAATTGCGCACGTTTTCTACATCGCTCGTAATGCGCGTCATCAGTTGCCCCGTTTGCGCCTTATCGTGATAGCTGAAACTCAGATGTTCGAGACGAGCAAAAATCGCGTTACGCATATCGTAGGCCGCGCCCTGACTCGCCTTCTCGCTCCAGTAGCTCTGAGTAAACGAGGCGAGGTCACGGATAACCGCAATGCCGAGTAAACCGAGCGATGCATATATCACGACGAGCAGATTTTTCGCGCTAATGCCCTGATCGATGACAATACGCAGGATTTGTGGACTCACAAGGTTTGTCGCCGTGACAACGAGGAGGCTAAGAAACGCACCCAATGCCGTAACCCAATACTTACGTAAATAGCCAAGTACACGCCAGAGATCGCTCATGATGTCTCTCTTCCGCTCATACGCTGATACTTTCAACAAATAACGTCAGGCGTTTTCTATTCTGTTGCCATTCTACACGAAGAGATTAAGGGAATGCTAGGGTTACATATATTTGTCTTTGAGGTGTGTTACAATTTTTCGCACGATATAGAGGAGACATATCATGGTCAACATTCC
>CAXTWV010000283.1:0-6698 GCA_964248005.1 uncultured Ktedonobacteraceae bacterium
GAACACCAGAGACGGTGTATGGTCATGAGCAGTTATTTTCACAGGCGAAGCTTGAGGCTGTTGGTCTTTGGTGTATTCAGCAATGGAACGGCGAAGGCAAAATGTGGTACGAAGATTCTGCTGATGGCTTGCTTGTTGTAGAACGACTTGAATAAGCTTAAATTCAAGCAGGTAAGACACTTCACAAATTTATCCTTCTATTAAGGTATTAGATGTAAGTGTATCACTTCTTGGGAACCGGACGTGTGGGACCGCTTTTGCCTAAATGGTATACTCTTAAAGAAGAAGCGCGAAACATACTATAAAGTAAACAGAAAGGACCCTATGGATGGCTTACGACTACCAACTCCCTGATGAGGACGATATCTTGCACATAGCGCAGTTGCGAGCCGGCTATCCAATTTCGCGTCGCGATTTTGACGCGCTAATGAACGCAGGCTATGGGGATCTCCGTTATGAGTGGTGGCATGGACGCATGTACCTGATGGCTCCTCCGTCAAGTATCCACACCCTGCTGGAGAAGCGTACAGAAATAGCACTCGACACGCTCCTTGGAGAAAGTGGCCCTTGTTATTCCTATCGTGGCAAGGATGTAGAGATTCCACCTCATCCAGGCGAGCCGAATGGAGCCACGCTTTCCCCTGATATTGTGATTTCTTGTGCTCCTACTGACCTCTCTCGCCGCCCGGAAAAGGGACGGGTGCGCAGCAATATTCGCTATCCACAGCTCATTGTCGAAGTTCTCTCAGAGGACTCAACCGCTGAGTTCGACCGCACTGGCAAGTTTGAATTGTATAAACAGTGTCCCACTTTGGAAACCTATATGTTGCTTTCGCAAAAAGCAGCAGTAGCCGAAGTGTACCGTCGGGAGACAAGTTGGCAACAAGAACTCTATCAAGGACTCAATGTGACTATTACACTACCATTTGGGAATCTTGCCCTAGCTTCCATCTACAGCACCGTTTTGCCCCTATTAGGTAAAGTTTTCGACAGTGAAGAGCAACCATAAGGTACTTTTAGAACTTCACATCAAGTGGCAATAACTGAATATTGAGCCACGACAAATCAACACAGGAGTAAACTGATGCTAGCACGAGTATGTCCGTTACTTCATCATTCGACGAATGATGAAGCAACGGACATACTCGTGCTAGCAATGTATTAACGGGCAGGACGTAAAGCCGATACGACCGCCGCGATAGCACTCAGGATGAATGAGACTAAGAATGCGAGGTGCAAGCCCGATAGAAAAGGTGGGATAACAGACGCGAAATGGCCCATGCCTCCACCAGTGATAAACACCTGCTGAATTGCATCCTGCGGAATACTGCTTAGAGCAAGCGGAAAGACAATCGCAATACTCAACATTTGCCCTGTATTGTTCAACATACTCAGAATGCCTGATGCTGATCCGCGTGTATGTGGCTCAACAGAACTCATGATAGCGTTTGTATTAGGCGAAACGAATAAGCCAGAACCGCCACCCATAAGAGCCATAAAGATTGCTAACAACCAATAGGGTGTAAATTGGGTGACAGTTGTTAAGCCTAACAATCCACAGGCCGATACGATCAAGCCAGCAGTTGCTAACAGACGTGAGCCAACGCGGTCTGATAACTGCCCACTTATAGGACCGATTATCATGAAGGCCGCTCCAAAGGGTGCCAGTAGCAGTCCTGCTGTCAATGGGTCTTTTCCATATGGACCTTGTAAGAAAAAGATGAGCAAGAACAAGACAGCCCCACGTGCAATACCGTTGAGCAAACCACTGAGTGTTGCAAACGCAAAGAGCCTACTTAGAAAGAGACGTAACTGGATAATCGGTGCCTTGATACGTGGTTCAATGATGCCAAACGCAATAAGGCTTACGACGCCAACTACAAGGATTGCAATTGTCGCTGCTTGACTGAGCACAGGAAAAGCTAGCATGGTCAACGCCATAAGGACACCTGTGAGGCCAACTGTCAATGTGATACTGCCAATCCAATCGATAGGCTGGCGTTCCGCAGGTCGTACAGGCTCACGCAATCGCCAGATACCCCAAATTAAGCCAAAGATGCCGATAGGCACATTGAACAGGAACACCCAACGCCATGATGCTTCGGTGAGTAATCCTCCAATAATTGGGCCTATAAGAAAACCTGCGGCACCTGCAATCTGGTTGATGCCTAGTCCTAAACCTGCACGGCCTTTTTTGAATGCATCTACCACAATGACAGTACTATTTGTAAGCAGCAATGAGGCTCCCGCACCCTGAATGAGACGCCCAATAATGAGGTCGCCACCATGAAACTGCGGTTGCGCTATGCCAGCAATCAACGAACCAAGCGTAAAGACCGCAAACCCAGCATTATAGAGACGCTTACGGCCCCATATATCAGCTAGGCGACCAATAATTGGCGTTAAAACGGTTAACACCAACAAATATCCTAACAGAACCCAAATGATGGTAAAGAACGTGATACGAAGTTCTGTCAGAATATTGGGTAATGCGATTAGCAATGCCGAGCCTTGGATAGACGCTAGTAAGGCTCCAACAGTGGTGACAGATAGCGCGGTCCAGCGATAGTTGTCGTGCAGAGTTTCGTCTACAGGCAACACATTTGGTAAAGAATCTTCTTTTGAAACATCGGTAGATGTACGGGACGAATTCATGGGAAACCCTTCCAGAATAATTTATTGTTCTCGCCGTGCCAGAAGAACGGCGATTGAGAGCATTACAAGTGTGAAGAAACTAAGAAATTTACTAATTGCTCTACGAGTACAGTCATGGATACACCTCTATAAGATGACGAAGTGCGGGTAGAGCGGAAGCGATCTGTTTCCGCTCGATTCCACTTAATTGTGCAAGGCGATGATGTAGTGAGGCAAGTTGTACGTTATCATAGGTTTTTACGACTTGCTGTCCACGTAGTGTTGGCTTCACCCACACAGTGCGCCAATCTACGTCGTCACGGCTACGCTCAATGTAGCCACTTGCCAAAAGACGTTTGACCATCGCGGTTACTGTCGAAGGTGTTACGGCAAGATGCTCGGCGAGTTCCTGCATTGAACATTGCTTATGCTCGGCAAGAACGCGTAACAACGTTAATTGTCCGGGTGTTGCTCGCAATTCGGTGATGTCTTGCAGATCTCCACTCCCTTCAGTTGTTCCGCTATCAAGTGGAATATCTGCGTTCAAACGTCGCACCAACTTTGGTGCTATATCCATCAAAGATTGTGCGATGTCTACCTGTTGCTGTATTGGACTATCCTGTACCATATCTCTCCCTTCTCTATCACTTTGACACTCTAACTATATTATATACACACTGTTTGAGCAATGTAAAGGAGTAACAGGAACAAACAAAATGCGTTCTTGCTGCCTAGGCAGCAAGAACGCATTTTGTTTGTTCCTGTTACTAATCTATTTGTACTTTGCCCTCAGTTACATTTCCATTCGGAGCAATGTCGAAAATGCGGACGTAGGGGGGATCAGGATAATGACGATGTGAGTAGATAATGTAAGGATAGCCACTACGCTTGGCCCACTCTTTATCACGCTCGGAAGGATAGGCTTCGCTTTTAGGGTGAGAGTGATAATAGATCATTTCACCATCGTAGTCGTCGATATCGTTGTAGATACGTACAAGGTCAGCTTCGGCAATAATCGAGAAATCATCAGGAAACTCGGCAGCATTCGCGGTCGGATAGTTTTTGACGACGCGCCCTGCTATACTGCCAACCGCTCCACAACCTTCGTTAGGATAACTCGCCACAATATGTGCGGTCATCTCATCATAGAGTGCTGATGGAATATGGACAACAAAAGGTTCTGATGGGGATGACGAGTCTACCATAATATTTTCGCCTCTAAATCATCTTCAAGTTCATTCAGTTCGCGCGTCCATAGGTCCTCGCTCAGATATTTCCAGCCACCATCAGCGAGGATCGTCACAATTTTGCCACGTTCCATTGTTGCCGCGATACGTAGTGCGGCATGCAAGGATGCACCACAGGACGGACCTGCGAAGATGCCCTCCTGATCTTTCAGTTGACGGGTACGGCGAATCGCATCCATGCTCGACACAAGTATTTTGCCATCAAGCAGTGACTGGTCAAGCACAGGTGGCACAAAGCCATCTTCCAGACTACGAAGACCCTGAACACCATCACCCTGCATTGGCTCAGCCGCGATTATTCTAATTGACGGGTTATATTCTTTCAAACGACGAGCGTTACCTGTCAGTGTGCCACCTGTACCAAGGCCCGCGACAAAGACATCCAGGTCCGGCAAATCATTTATGATTTCAACGGCGGTATGATGGTAGTGTGCGCCGGGGTTAGCAGCATTGCCATATTGATAGAGCATCACATAACGGTCATCTTGCTGCGCCAGTTCTTTCGCCATTCGTACCGCGCCATTACTCCCCTTCGCGCCCTCGGAAAAGATGATTTGCGCACCGTAGAGTTCAAGCATTTTGCGACGTTCTTGCGTGACGTTATCAGGCATCACCGCAACAAATGGATAGCCCTTAACACGACAAATCATGGCAAGAGCTATACCAGTGTTACCGCTCGTTGGCTCAATGAGAATAGAGTCTGATTTGATACGACCATGCGCTTCCGCATCCTCAATCATCTGTTTAGCAATACGATCTTTGATGCTGCCAGTCGGGTTCGCACCCTCCAACTTAGCGTAAATCTCTACCCCTGCATGAGGGCTAAAGCTTTTTAGTTCCACGAGTGGCGTATTGCCAATTGTCTCCAATATACTTCCGTAGCGCATACTCTTTACTCCTGCTAGCTTTTCTCCGCTACATATTTTTTTAATGAAGATATTTCGCGCTACCGTCCACCCGCCATTGCAGGAAGCAGTGTGATTGTATCACTCGGACCCACAGGCGTCTCTAGTTTTTTAAGGAAGCGCACATCTTGATCGTTAATATAGACATTGACAAATTTGCTCAGTTCTTCGGATGGTTGGATTTGCTCTTTCAAAGCGGGATAACGCTGATAGAGGTTGGCCAACACTTCGTTAAGCGTGCTTCCTTCAGCACTTACCTGTTTGGAGCCTCCTACTGATGAGCGGAGTATTGGGGCTAAGCGAACGTTTGCCATAAGTTTTTTCTCCTTGTAAGTTTATTTATCTTTAATTACTTGTTATCAAAGTAGATGCACATCACCAAAGATGCACGGACGCCCACCAGGAACTACCCTACTATATGACGTTTTGTGCGCGACGCACACCGTATATGGTAGGGTAGCCCCTGGTGGGCGTCCGTGCGTCCTACTGACAAGACATTATGCAGGTACAGCACATACGTCAGCGTAGTTGGGCAAGTTTTCTGGATGCCCATGCTCACCACATGCCGCGCACTCTGGATCGCGGAAGAGCCGTAACTCGTTGAACTCGCCAGCCAGTGCGTCATAGGTTAACATGCGACCGACCAATGGCTCACCGATGTTGAGCAACAGCTTGATCGTCTCAGTCGCTTGTAGCAGACCGATGATGCCAGGAAGCACGCCTAACACGCCTGCCTCTGCGCAGCTTGGTGCAAGTGCTGGTGGGGGTGGCTCTGGATAGAGACAACGATAGCAAGGTCCTTCGTAGGGTTTGAAGACCGTCAGTTGTCCCTCGAAGCGGAAGACGCTCCCATGTATAACGGGCTTATTTGCTAGTAATGCTGCATCATTCAAGAGATAACGCGTGGGGAAATTATCGGTTCCATCGACAATTACATCGTAGTCAGCGATAATGCGTCCCACGTTTGTCTCATCCAAACGCTCAATATATGTTGTAACTTTTACGTCTGGATTGAGTGCTTCAAGTGTCTCGCGTGCGGACTCGGCCTTGTATTGACCAACGCGGCTTGTGTTATGTAGAATCTGGCGTTGCAGATTGCTTTCGTCTACCACGTCGGCATCGATAATGCCAAGTGTGCCAACGCCTGCTGCCGCGAGATAGTAGGCAGATGGTGAACCAAGGCCGCCCGCACCGATCAATAGCACTTTTGAATCGAGCAGTTTGAGTTGTCCTTGCTCACCAACTTCTGGAATAAGCGTATGGCGGCTATAGCGTCTGGCCTGTGCGTCATCAAGGGTACGTGGCTGCACAAATTTGAAACCACTGCCCTTCCATTGTCCAAAGCCACCTGCCATCGAGACGACATCTTCATACCCCATTTGCTGAAGCGTGCTACCCGCCATAAGCGAACGGACACCACCTGCACAATAGAGCACAACCTTTTTTGACTTATCAGGTACAGCTTCTTCTATCTGTAATTCAAGAAAACCGCGTGGCACGTGGATAGCACCAGGAACATATCCCTGATCCCACTCGTTCTTTTCGCGCACATCAACCACCACTACATCCTGGTCGTTAGTGTCTTGTTGATGATTCAGCGCATCATTCACCTGAGTGGTTGTCCACTCTGGCACCTGCTGCCGCGCCCGTTTCAAAATCTCACGTGATGCATCACCCATGAGGTTATATTCCCTTTCACATAATAACAGTATAGAGCTAAGATTTTGTAAAAAATAAAGGCGAAACCTCGTGCTAAGGTATACATAGGTACTAACATATACGCGCTTGTAATTATTCCAATGTGGAATGTTACAGGGAAGAGCAAAGTACTTTGTAATAGACAAAAGCGTGAGAGGTTTGTTAAAATGGATGTTAGGCCCGCTCACCCGTTTTACAAATTAATGGGTTTGAA
>CAXTWV010000284.1:0-4662 GCA_964248005.1 uncultured Ktedonobacteraceae bacterium
ATGCTGATATTGCTGTTACGTTAGGGGTGTATGGTCATTTGACATCCTCAATGCAGCAGTCAGTAGTTGATACCTGGAACAGTGTGTTCAAGGCCAATGATGAGGACGAAAAATAGCAATAGTGCGTTTTTGTCCCCGTTTTTGTCCCTTTCAAGATTTTTGCGTAGTTGCGTTTTGTAGGCAAGTGATATGAAACAAGGCTAGAGGCCGTTGTAAGCGGTATCTCTAGCCTTGCGTGTTCAATCGGGGTGAGAAGATTTGAACTTCCGACCCCTACAACCCCATTGTAGTGCGCTACCGGGCTGCGCCACACCCCGAAAATGGAACGAGATAAGTATATCAGAAAAAAGAGGGATGCGTCAAGCTATTTTTCTGATATTCTCAAATGTATATCCTGTAACATATTCGTATGGGGATACTGTAGAGTGCAATCAATTGCACTCTACAGTATCCCCATACGAATATGTTACATCAAACAATAAGACTACGAATGACGCAAGACGTTGACGGTATTCGTGTTATCGTCGGTGAAGTAGACTTCGAGATTGCCATCTTTATCGGTGGTTGCCGCTATCCCAAACAGTGCTGAACCATTGCCTGATTGAGCATCGACTGGCACATTGTCAATCTGGACATCTCCAACGACTTTACCCGTTGAAAGATTCAGCTCTACCACATCGTTCTTTTGTGAATTGACCACAAGTACATGGCCTGTGGTTGGGCTGATCGCGAGACCGACGGGGCCTTGTAGAGGATTACCCTTGAAGACAGTTATACCCTGATTTGTCGATTTCGTGTTCTGTGTATGATGTGTTGAACTGTTCGGATAGGCCGCGATACGATTGTTGTCGGTATCCAGTGCAAGCAGAACATCCGAGTAGGAATCATCACCTATGCGAAGTTTGGGGACCCATGTGATTGCGATAAAGGTTTGCTTGCCCGTATGCGCAAGCTGACCAATCTGGAACACCTTGAATGTGACCTTCCCATCATTCCCGGTTGGAATAAGATCAATACGGTCAATTGTGGCGTCTCCTGAGTTCGTTGAAAAGAACGATGCAATGGCCCCATCATTGGAATTGTGAACACCAGTATTGAATGCCTGTCCCCAAGGCATGTTAAATAAGGGATTGGTGATGGTTGCCGTAACTTTGCCGTTAGCATCAAAGACTTGAATGTTGTTGCCGCTTGTATTGGCAACCCAATTGGAACCGGTCATCGTATTAAACGCTTCATCAGCAGGACCGTTTGTCCCTTTGTCCATCATGCTGTTGAGCAGATGAGCAGGTCCCTGTCGATTAGGAATGCGAACCAGTGTTTTTCCTGTTTGAGTGCCACCAAAGTTTGTGACGACAAGATCGCCAGGTTTTACCGCACCCTGCATATTTGCGACTGAAGATGGCGCAATTGCAATACCGTAAGGGTTTGCATCGGTTGTAACAGTCTTACCATTAGCATCGACGACAAACATTGTGCTTGCCACCGTCGAAACACTGTGGAGATCACCAATTGTGGTATAGCGAGCGTGGTATCCGCCATCGTTATCACGATCTTGCTGTTGTCCATTGTTTTGTGTATTTTGTTGCTGTCCATTGTTTTGTGTGCGCTGAACGCCCGAATCACCTATGCCATTAGCGTGTGTGATGCCTGTTTTGTTTACTACCAGCACGGCACCGACAGCGAGCAAGATGCTGAGGAATGCGATACTCAACGATAAGATGATCGAAGTACGTTTTCTATGCATGAAGGTTTCTCCTACACATATGTAATAGCCGCTCTGCTTACTTTGAGTGACTAACTCTATTTCACAGCATTATGAGTAGACGACAGTATGTCCGTTCTTGCGTCTCTCTAGTATGCGTGAAAGTACATTCTGAGATACTTTGATATTTCCTGCGCAGAAATGATCTAGTCAAAGGATACTCTATCAAAAAAGTGTTTATGCGTGGATTTCTATTTGTTGATAACAAAGTACCATGTAGGAGTTGTGATGGGTTGTGAAACCTTTACCGCAAAATGTTTGTGATGACGAAAATGTCCTATGTAATGAGGAAGGTGTCCGTTTCATTGTTCTTAATAATCAGAATTTCGTGCAAAATAAATCTGGCCACCCTTCTTGGGTGCCAATATTTCTTGTCCACTAAATGCTGATTATTGGCGTGAAGGAACTGTCCGTTCGCTCTGCTCTTCCTGTGCCAGAACCTCGTTACGTGCAGGGGCCAATTTTCTAAAAATGAAGAAACCTGTATAGAACATGACGATCCACATAGCGATGTCAAGTAGTATCGAAAATGGGCTTGACCATCTTGGGTTATAGGGGGAGATCACCAGTAAGCCACCCCAGAGATCGCGCACTATCCCAAATACGGGAATACCAAAGAGCAGGACCAGGGCGAACCAATGACTGCGCCCACTCCAGAAGCGCCAGATGAGCAGGTAGATCACACTCCCATAAAATAAAACGGGTGTGATATAAAAGGGGAGTGGCACATAAAAGGTTAGACCACTTATCGTGTAATGCCACACATTGGTAAAATGGGCTACAATATCTACAAGGATGTTTATCACACCCATGACTAGACCACCGAGGAGCGAGGGAAAAACGACGTTCCTGGGCGGGTGAATAAACAAAAGGAATGCAAAGTAGACCACCACAATAAACGCAAGGTCAAGTGTCAAAAAAGCTCGTATTTCCATTGAAGAGTGTTTCCTTCGTCGTATACTACGTATAAATACCTCTGCCTGATAGGGTAGTGCGTTACGCGTGTTTCGTCAAGGGCAGAAAGGATACTGCTAATCATGAATATTCATCCACTCCGTGTCGCACTGGCTCAAATCAATGTCACTGTGGGCGATCTGAATGGTAATGCACATAAGATACGAACCGCCATGCAAACGGCTTCCACTGAGGGCGCACATATCGTTTGCTTGCCAGAACTCGCGCTGACAGGCTACCCGCCCGAAGACCTGTTGCTCAAGCCCGGCTTTGTCGATGCCAATCTGCGTATGTTAGATGAGCTTGTAGAAACAAGTCGAGCGTTCTCTGGACTGACAACGGTGGTTGGTTTTGTAGACCGTGACCACGATATCTATAACGCCGCCGCCATTATTCACGAGGGAAAACTTGCTGGTGTCTACCATAAACATTTCTTGCCGAATTATGGTGTGTTTGACGAGAATCGCTACTTCCGTGCGGGACAGGTTGCTCCGCTCTTTTTGCTGCATGACATCCATGTTGGCATCAACATCTGCGAGGATATCTGGTATCCTACGGGACCTCTAACACAACAGGCGTTTGCTGGTGCTGAAGTTATTCTCAACATCAACGGCTCTCCCTATAATTTAGGAAAGGAGACTGCACGCGAAGAAATGATCTCTACACGCGCCGCCGATAATGGTGTGATTATCGCCTACCTGAATATGGTTGGTGGACAAGACGAACTGGTATTCGACGGTGGCAGCATGGTGTTCAACGAGCGCGGTGCCCTTATCGCACGTGCCAAACAATTTGAAG
The DNA here is from genome assembly GCA_964248005.1 of uncultured Ktedonobacteraceae bacterium. GTDB lineage: Bacteria > Chloroflexota > Ktedonobacteria > Ktedonobacterales > Ktedonobacteraceae > JBBQVS01. The sequence goes on from CAXTWV010000284.1 coordinate 3,515, forward strand.
AGGACATGCTGATTGTTGACCTTGATACACCATCTGTCTTCCGTTCACGTCTGCACGATCCGCGTCTTCGCAATGTCCGCTTTAAGGAGCCGTCAGAAGATGTGCCAGTAGTTACTGTTGATACGCGTCCACTTTCGGCTCCGACCATTAACAATCATGCCTTGCTTGGTGCGCCACAACGTATCGAGCCGAAGATGCCACGTCTACAAGAGATATATTCCGCGCTTGTTTTGGGTACGGGCGATTATGTGCGTAAGACAGGGTTCAAGAAGGCCATTATTGGCCTCTCCGGTGGCATTGACTCGGCTCTCACTGCGGCAATAGCCGTAGACGCGCTCGGTGCTGAAAACGTGCTTGGCATTCTCATGCCCTCTGGCTATTCGTCTGAGGGCAGTAAGACGGATGCCCAAAAGCTTGCCGAAAATCTTGGTGTGCAATATCTGATGATTCCAATCGAGGAGACCTTCCGCACGTCGCTCAAAATGATGCGACCCGCGCTTGGTGACGAGGACCCAGGCTTAGCGGCGGAAAATCTGCAATCGCGCATTCGTGGCAATATCATGATGACGCTCTCTAACAAGCTTGGTCCCCTTGTATTGACGACGGGCAACAAATCCGAGATGGCGGTCGGCTATAGCACGCTGTACGGTGATATGGCTGGTGGCTTCTCGGTATTAAAAGATGTTTTGAAGACGCTGGTTTACGAATTATGCCTGTATCGCAACAGTGTTGGAGATTCACCTGTGATTCCGCAAGAGGTTATTGACAAGCCACCATCCGCCGAATTGCGCCCCGATCAGAAGGATGTCGATAGCCTTCCACCCTACGATGTACTTGACCCTATCCTCAAAGCCTATGTTGAGGATGATCGTAGTGTCGAAGAGATGCTGGCAATGGGCTACGAACGCTCCACCATTGAGCGTATCATCCGCCTTGTCGATATCAACGAGTACAAGCGGCGTCAAGCTCCTGTCGGTGTAAAAATCACGCCACGTGCCTTCGGGCGTGACCGCCGCCTACCAATCGCCAACAAATTCCGCGAATCTCTGTAGGGGTCTAATTCATTACACCTCATACGCATTAGCATAAGAATTGCTGAGTTTGTAACCGCCTAATGAGCCTTGTGCAGCAAGACAGCGGCAAACCCA
>CAXTWV010000284.1:4672-6620 GCA_964248005.1 uncultured Ktedonobacteraceae bacterium
ATAACATACACCCCGCGGGCGCCGGCGCCGGGGGTCATGGTGTTTTAATTTAATTAGACCCCTACAGCCCTAACGCCTTTTTGCGGCGTGCTTTTTGGACGACGGAGAGCCATTGTGGGTCCTGTGACGGAAGTTGCGCGGGACCTTCAAGTTGTGTCGTTGCCTCGGTAATCCAGGCGAGTTCGCTCTCTAAACGTGTACGCATGTACGAAAACACGAGCGCGTTATATTCATCGACAAATGCGCTCCCATTTCTTTGCCAATCCTCCATATAGTTCAGTAGGTTAAGCGACTCTTCACGCCGCGCTTGTAACTGCTCAATTAATGTTGTCCGCTCTTTGCCTGCTGACCCCCAGAACAACGTCTTCAAAAGAAGTTCGTCTCGCATAGGAATAGGATACTCACTCGCCTGCTCAAGCCAGTTTGCCAGTTCTTGCCAACCCAATGTAGTCAATTCATAGATTTTCTTATGTCGTCCATTGTGGCCCTCTTCTTGAGCCTCTATCAAGCCATCCTGCTCTAACCGTTTGAGGTGCGGATAGATGCTTCCAAAGCTCGATGCTGAGAGGAGTGCAGCTCCTCCTTTCTCGAACTCTGCCTTCAAATCATAGCCGGAGCAAGGTTTCAAGCTAATCATACCTAATATGCTGTGCTCAATCGCCATAAATGATTCCCCCACCTTTGTAGAATGTATTGCTATTCCTAGAACGTATTAGACCCCTACTTATGACCTATTTCACAAAATCAATTTGTTTATTATGGTATACTGTCATTCAGGAAAGTTGTTTTGGCTAGTAGCGCATGGGCCGATTCTGTAGGAGGAGATATCGGTTGACGAGGTGGAGACCGTTCGGATACGTCAGCGGGGAGTCTCCAGGGGCGATCACACTCCTGAAAAGAGGGCGGGGAAATCCAGTTGGTAACGATTGGCACAAGACGCTCTCGGTGATGATGCGTGTGTATGTATGAGGTATGCCGAAGAGAGGCATGCCTGTTTTGAGGTACATATCAACACGCGCTGAGAAAGAGAAATCGACACATGTGCGGTATCATTGGATACGTCGGCCCGCAGGGGACCGATGTTACTACCATTTTGCTTGATGGCCTGACACGCCTTGAATATCGTGGCTATGACTCGGCAGGCATCGCCGTTTTGACCACAGATGGCACGCTTGAACTTCATCGACGTGCTGGCAAAATCGCCAATCTCGTTGCCTCTGTCGCCAACGGATTCCATCCCGCTCCTGGACCACTTGGCATTGGGCATACGCGCTGGGCGACACATGGACGCCCCAACGATACCAACGCTCATCCTCACGCTGATAATACAGGCACCATCAATGTCGTGCATAACGGCATCATCGAGAACTATACCGAACTGCGTATGGAACTACAACATGAGGGCTATGTTTTCCATTCGGAGACAGACACCGAAGTGCTCCCTCACCTGATTGCACGCGCCTACTTTGGCGAAGCGCAACACGACCTGGAACGCGCCGTTCGTCTCGCCTTGCAGCGTATCGAGGGTTCGTATGCTATCGCAGTAATTAGCCGTGAACAACCCGACCTGATCGTTGGAGCGCGACATGGTGGTGGTCCGCTCATCATCGGCCTCGGCGAGCATGAGCAATTCCTGGCTTCGGATATTCCCGCAATTTTGAAACACACACGTAGCATCAAAATCCTTGATGAAGGTGAGATGGTGATGCTGCGACCAGAAGGCGTAGTCATCACCACTATCGGAGACGGTACACTTGTGCAGCGTGACCCATTGACGATTGATTGGGATACCGAAGCTGCGGAAAAGGGTGGGTATCCACACTTCGTCCTTAAAGAAATCTATGAGCAACCCGACGCTATTCGTCGTGCTCTGCTTGGGCGAGTCCAGAATGGGGAATTACACCTGAACGAACTTGAGCGTATGCGACAAGCAGGTTTACTCGACAAG
>CAXTWV010000285.1:0-6618 GCA_964248005.1 uncultured Ktedonobacteraceae bacterium
ATACGTATGAAGTGCTCTGATACCGCACCAAAGCCACTGCCGGGGGCAACCATAACATTGTGTTCACGCAACAGGTCAAGTGCGAACTCTCTCCCGCGCACTTCTCCTTTCCTACCAGTTACGTCTATCAGCACATAAAAGGCTCCATGTGGAGTATAGAGATAGCGTCCATGTTCTTTCAGCAAATGCACCGTGAGGTCACGACGGCGACGGTAAGCATCACACATTTCGATAGAGCAATCTTGTGGCCCAGTAAGCGCAGCAGCGGCGGCGCGTTGAATGGGCGTGCTCATGTTCGTATAGCTGGCATTGAGGACATCAATAATCGTCTTGAGCAGTTGTGTTCCCGTGACAACATAGCCGATACGCCAGCCAGTCATAGCATAGGTCTTCGAGAAGGTATAGATGCCGATGAAACGCCCTGACTCCAACTCTTCTTGCGACATCACCGTCGCTGGACTGATATGCTCACCCTCGAACACAACCTGATCGTAACATTCGTCGGAAATCAGATAGAGATCATGCCGTCGTGCGAAATCGAGCAGGTCGCGCACAACCTGTTTGGGGAAGATTGCCCCTGTAGGATTGCCGGGACTGTTGATAAGCAGAATACGTGTGCGTGGCGTGACCAATTTTTCCAGGTCCGCGATGTCCGGCAACCAATCGTTGTGTGGATCAAGGGCGTAGGGAACACTCGTCGCACCACAAGCTGCAAGCTGCATTTGGTAGAGAGGCCATCCAGGATCGGGTATAAGCACCTCATCGCCATCTTTGACCGTCGCGGTGAATGCAGCTAGAAGCGCACCCGTCCCACCCATTGCTATCGCGACATGCTGTGGACCAATGGTGTAGCCATTGACACGCTGTATCTTGTTGGCGATCAGTTCACGTAGCCAGGGCCAACCTGCCGCAGGACCATACGTAATCGGTTCAGTTTCGATAGCGTGCATCGCAGCCAGCCGAATATGTTCGGGAGTGCGAAAGCTTGGTTCGCCTATCTGTAACAAAATCTGTGGAGGTAACACCACACCGCGCAGTAATGCCTCTGCCTCTACCTGTCGCGCATATTCACCAAGCGTCGTAATATCGTTTATGGGTAAATCGTGAATGCGTTGTTTGCCTGATTTCATGATGCTATGCCCCTAAATCTAATTTACATGCATGATAATGGATGTTCACGAACAATTGTAGGGGTCTAATTATATTAAACCCTTTTGACAATGAACCATGTTGGGGGAATGTTGAAACGTCTCATCAATCCTTCCAACAGTGTCTATCGGCGAAAAGGGTGTAATAGAATTAGACCCCTACAGACCGTTTTTCACCGCAATCATTTGTTTGGTTGTTCACCAATACGTCGCACAAGACCTGTCAACAATGCGATACGTGTCGGTAGATACTCAAGCTCGATATATTCGCCGGGATTGTGCGCGAGACCACCACCCGCACCGAGACCGTCGATAGTCGGGATGCCCATGCCAGATGTGGTGTTGGCATCCGAGGCACCACCACTGCCGAGGTCTTCAATTTTCAGGCCGAGCTGCTTGCCAGCCTCTTTCGCCTTTTGGACCAGTCCCGCATTCTGTTCCGAACGCTCAAAAGGCAAACAGCGCATATCGCCGCTCAACGTTGTTGTTGTACCTTCGATAGTGGTTTTGGCGGCGACTTTACGCATCGCGGCCTCGATTGCTCGAATACCCTGCATATCGCTAGCACGCACATCCATTTCGCAGTACGCGAAGTCCGGCACGACGTTGGTGCGCTCACCACCATGAATGATACCAACACTCAGAGTTGTACCTGGAATGGTGCCGTTCAGGGCTTGCATCGCCTGTACTTTATAGGTGAGTTCGTGAATCGCATTGCGTCCATTGTGTGGTTCGACACCAGCATGCGCTGAGAGACCATGCACCTCGACGCGGTATTGACCAGAGCTACGGCGTGACGACACCACGCTCGCGATTGCGCGTCCTGGCTCCAACACAATCACGGCGTCGGATTGCCTGGCGATCTCCTGAATTAACGGTTTGCTGCCCGGCGAACCAATTTCTTCATCACTATTGCAGATAAAGGTGAGACTCTGATAGTTGGCATTGTTCTCTTGATTCAAGAGATGAACGCCGTACATACCAATAAGAACGCCCGATTTCATATCGAGGACGCCGGGGCCAGTCGCGATATGTTTGCCGTTACGCTGACCAAGAGCAAAGGGACGCTTCTCCACCTCGCCTGCCGAAAATACGGTGTCGATGTGCCCGACAAGCAGAATACGTGGTCCCTTTGGAGCGTTGCCTTTATGCGTGGCAACGAGATTGTTCCCATATTCTTGTTGCTTGTCGAACATGGTAGAGAAGCCAAAGTCGGTAAAGCGGTCAGCTAGATAGGCTCCCACACGGTCAATACCTACCTTTGTATAGGTACCGGAATCGATATTGACAATCGCTTCCAAATCGTCCATGTATGGTTCCATAAGCTCATGAGCGCGATCTACAATCGGATGTACACGAGGTTGCTTCATAATTAAATTGCCCCTTGCGCCTTGAACTGTTCGATGTCGGCATCACTGTAACCAAAACTACGTAATATCTCATTTGTATGCTCACCCAGCGTTGGCGGTGCGTGATGCTGTTCTGCCTCAACACCAGAGATGCGCGGAAAACTGGGTAGAGTGCTGAACATATCGCCGCCAACGTTTCCAGTCACGGTGACACCACGTGCCTTCGCGTTAGGGTCGTTGAGAGCCTCGTCGATGCTATAGACAGGCCCAACACAGGTGTCGATGTCAGCGAGTTCGACGACCCACTCGTCACGCGTCTTCGTTTTGAAGATGGTACGCAGCATGTTCATCGCCTCTTCGCGCTCGGCTGGCCCATGCGGTAAATGGAATGGCAGTAGCTCCAGATGACCAATACGCGTGCAGAAGGTATGCCAGAATTTTTGCTCAAGGGCAGCCAGCGTAACGTGCTTGCCATCCTTTGTCTCATAAATATTGTAGCAAGGCAAGCCTCCATCAAGGGAAGAATGTCCAGGCGTTGGAACTTTATGTGTGTTGAGATACGTGGTTGTGGCAAGTGGTAGTAGTGCCATAACCCCCTCGGTCATAGAGACATCAATCATGCATCCCTCGCCTGTTTGCGCCCGTCCGACAAGCGCGGTCAGGATACCAATCACTGCCATATAGCTGCCACCAGCAAGATCGCCAAGTTGTGTTGGTGGCATCGCTGGCTCACCATTCGGTCCCCGGTTGTAATCTAATAAGCCCGCATAGCCTGCATAATTCAGATCATGACCTGCGCGAAGACGCGCGGGACCATCCTGTCCATAGCCACTGATAGCGCAATAAATAATGCCTGGGTTTACCTCTTTGAGCTGCTCATAGCCCAGCCCTAGGCGCTCAAGCACGCCCGGACGAAAACTTTCCAGCACCACATCAGCCTGTTTGACCATGTTGAGCAGAATGTCACGCCCCTGTGGTGATTTGAGGTTGAGCGTGGTGCTACGTTTGTTGCGGTTGATCGCGAGGAAGCCGAGGCTCATGCCGCCGGGACCCTGGGGGGGCATAGACCGACCATAGTCACCACTTCCAGGCTCCTCCACCTTCATCACATCGGCCCCGAAATCCGCTAGCATTTGTGAGGCATAGGCACCGGGGAGTAGGCGCGATAGATCAAGGATACGTATACCACTAAGAGGCTGACTCATACACACATCTCCTTCAATGGGGATAAAACGGTCGTCGTTGTATGCATGTAGGGTATCAGGGATAGAGAGGGGTTGTCAATGTGATGAATATTGAAATAAAGTGTATGCCTGTATATGGCTGCCTCAGCAGCCATATACAGGCATACACTTTATTTAAGAAGGTTTCTTTAGGAAATCGAGGAGCAGCGTATTTATACGCTCAGGTACTTCCGTTGATAGCCAATGCCCTGCTCCTTCGATGCGCTCGTATTGCCAGGGACCTTTGACGTACTTCCCAGAGTTCTGCATCTGGCTCTCTGACATAGAAAAGTCTTCACTCCCCCATATACCTAATGTTGGACAGGAAATAGGGGGCATTGTCGGTGCGTTGGTGGCACCAATAGCCGTTGGCGATATATTTGCGCGATACATATTCAACGTCGCGGTTAATGCTCCTGGTCTTGAGAGGTCTTCGATGTAGTGCTCAATGTCACCTGGACTCCGCAGAAACTCACGAAACAATGCCCAGTTGTTCTTTGGAAAGGCGGCTTCGGCGACGCCAGGAAATAAGAACCACAGGAAATACCAATGCTTCTCCCATTGCTGCAAACCGTCTTCTCTTCCCGCCAAAGGATGACCGACAGATAAGGCGACAAGCTGCTCGACCTCGGTAGGAAATAGTGTTGTGAAGAGCCAGGAGATTGACGCGCCCCAATCATGTCCAACGACGCGTACACGTTCTACGCCAAGCGCGTCAAGAATACCCTTGAGAGAGCTTACAATTGCTCGACTCTTATATGCATTTACCTCCGTGGGACGGTCTGATTGTCCAAAGCCGGGCAAGTCGAGCGCGATAACACGATAGCCAGCGTCTACTAAGACTGGTATCTGATGCCGCCAGACATATACTGAATCGGGCCAACCGTGTACCAGCAGAACAGCAGGTCCACTTCCTCGATCTATCACACGAAATGTCAGACCGTTTAGCTGAATATGTCGTTCGCCTTCTAATGTATCAGCCATTTCTTTCCCTTGCATACTTCGCGCTAACGGAGAAACGTTGTGTTTCTCTTGCTACCATTGTCCAACATATGCACTGAAAACACAACGATACTTTTGTAGGTAGTGAATTAGACTCTTATAAACGATGTATCTCGGTTCGTCTGCGACACATTATCATCTGATGCTCGCGCAAATGGTGAGGCGGGCAACTCAATAAAAAAGCAACTGCCTTCGCCATCGATGCCTGTACTCTCAACCCAGATACGCCCGTGCATACTCTCTACAAGCTGTTTGCTAATATAGAGACCCAAACCACTGCCATTGACCGTACTGTTGAGGTCGCGTTGTAGCCGGACGAATCTGTTAAAGAGGAGCGGGATGTCGGTGGCAGGAATGCCATACCCCTCGTCTTTTACCGCGATACGGATCAATGGTGGCTCCGTATTCTCAAGCAGCGAGGCATCAATGGTAATGGTTGTTCCTTGCGGCGCATATTTGAAGGCGTTGGAGACCAGGTTGCGCAACACCTGATAGAGCGATTGTCGGTCTGCCTGCACAAACAGTGTGTCAGAGAGCGTATGTTCAATCATGTGACCATGCTTCTTCGTAGGGTCAAAAAGATCAAGTACCGCCGTAACCACGTGTGCAACCGAAAGTCTTTCTATTGTAAGTGGACGTGCATTATTGCCGACCTTAAGCGTATTCAACACAACATTCACATGCACCTGAAACTCTTCACAGCCGTTAATCGCCTGTGCAAAAAACAACTCTTGCGTTTGTGCGTCAAGGCGTCCATAGTGATCGCGTAAGAGTTCAAGATAGCCGTAGACGGAGGTCATTAGTGTGCGTAACTCATGATTGACATTCAACAGCAACTGATCTTTCAACTGGTTCAGTTGACGTTGCTCTTCATAAGAAACTGCTATATGCTGTTTCGCCTCTGCTTGTTCCGCTAATGCCTCGCGTATCTTCTTAATAGCAGGATGAAACACAAAGAAGCCTTCACATAGCAATACCGACAACATAATAGCTAACAAAACATACTCGATATCCCTGAGATGGTTGATACGCGCCTCGGACTCATGTTGATATTGTAAGACAATCGTGTTCATAATGGTCAGGTAGATTGGTGCTTCCGTGAGGATACTATGAACCGATGTCGCAATCATGGTACGAGATGGAGGAGTGGGTGCGTTGACGCTGGCAAGTAGACTTGTGGATGCGTTGAGCATAGTACGATAGTGCGGCTCAAGCGTGTTGAAGAGATGGAGAATTTCGGAACTATTTTTGCCAGGAGTGCCAAGTGTGGCATCGCCAACGAGTAATCCTGTATGTTCGTGTTGCCATTGTGCTAGCGTTGAACGCAACTCTTCTGTCGCCTGTTGCTGTGATGGTGCATCCGCGGTAATGACCGCAACCTCAATAGCGAGTGCGGCTTTGCTTATCTTCTGGCTGAACATCCTTTGCCGACCTGCCACATTGACCACCAACGTATCACTCGGCACTTGCTGTAATGCAACCTGCACAAGGACCAGCCCTCCTATAGATAGGATCGCGATTCCACTGAGTGCAAGAATATAGAGCATCGTCAAGCGACGAACGGGTGATGATGGTTGATGAAATACCGCACACATAGTCCCAATCCTCCCCAGAAAGCACGTGGTAGCAAATATATATAGAAATCTTCCTTCCTTATCAGTATACCCTTATGACAAAATTATCTTGTATATATTGCGCCGAATGTAGCCTATTCCTTGCATACACGTCTCCACGACAATAGCAAGATGTAGAACACATAAAAAAATATCCTTGTCATACACTTTTCAGCATATACAAGGATACTCTTCGAGAGGGTAAGTAGCGGGAACAGGATTCGAACCTGCGACCTCCGGGTTATGAGCCCGACGAGCTAACCACTGCTCTATCCCGCGTCAA
>CAXTWV010000286.1:0-6595 GCA_964248005.1 uncultured Ktedonobacteraceae bacterium
TCAATCCATTTCCTGGTTGAGAGCTACATGTATTTGCTCTTTGTTCGATACCTTCTCTGGGACGACTTCTTGCTGAGTCTGCTGAATGGAGCGTCGCATAGTGGAACTGGCGTCACTATCATGTATAGCCAGTCCAATGCAAGCCGCGATGAGTGCTAATACGGCGGAGGCAAGAAACGCTGCATGGTAGGCGGTGAAGTTGGGTATAATCGCACCACTGGTACTTAGCTGTGTCATACCAACTCCACTGAGAACACTACTGAGGAGCGCAACGCCAAGCGAGCCACCAATTTGCCTCTGAGCGTTGAAGAGTGCTGATGCCTGCCCGGTTTGTGCCGACGAAATGTTGGCGAAGGAAGCAGTCTGCACAGACGTAAACGCAAAGGCCATACCTGCTCCTATCAGGAACATCAATCCACGCATAAACCACAATGTTGTATCTTGTCCAATAAAGCTCATCAATGCCATAATAATCGCGACACCCGTAAGACCTCCAACAATAAGCCTTCTTGGTCCAATATTGGGATAGAGACGTGCCACAAATTGGGTAGAGACAAGGACACCAATGGCTTCCGGGAATGTAGTCAGGCCAGAGGTCAATGCTGAAACGCCACGCGCTTGCTGAAGAAACAGGGGTGCAGCATACAGCAGACCAAGAAAACCAGCTGTAGAAAAGAACGAGACGAGGTTTGTGGTGCGGAATACGCGGTTGCCAAACAGACGTAGGTCAAGGATTGGATGCGTTGAGCGCAATTCGATAAAGATGAAGAAGCCGAGACAAACGAGTCCTACGCATAAGCAGCTCAGAATACCAAGAGATGTCCATCCATAGCTTGGTCCTTCGCTCAAGGCATACATTGTGAGAGCGAGACCGATGCCTGCCAATAGAAAGCCGAGTAGGTCGAAAGATTTCGTCGTCTGTTCGCGATGTTCTTGCAAAAAAAGCAAACCGAACAGAAATGCAGCGATACCAATAGGAACGTTGACATAGAATACCCAGTGCCACGATAATTTATCTATAAGCAACCCGCCGAGAACAGGACCCGATGCAGGCGCAAGCACTGTTGGAATAATGAGGATACGTGAGACCTGTACACGCTCTATCGGTGGGAATGTGCGATATAGGATAGCCGTTCCGACAGGTGTCAACGCACCACCACCAATACCTTGTAGCACACGAAAGGCAATGAGCAGAGGAAGGTTGGGTGCTAGTCCACAGAGGACAGATGCAAGCGTAAAGAGGACTAGCGCACTCAAAAAGACACGTTTCGTACCCAATTTATCACCAAGCCAGCCCGACGCGGGAATAATAATAGCGAGACTGACAAGGTAGCCAACGATAATAGCATCAATTGAAGTACCAACTGCATTAAATTGACGGCTAATCGAAGGAAGGGCAACATTTACAATGGTGGAGTCCATAATTGACATGAACATGGCAGAAACAAAGACAATACTTACACTAACTTTCGGGTTAATGAACGGACGGGACATGTAGTACGCTCCAATAACAATGAGAAAAGAACAACGTATTCTTTCGAGTGTGTACTTTTACTTACTATAAAAATACATCGTATCACATAACTTGATACGAACACTTTTATAGGTCACGTTTCCAAAGCATGTTTATGAGGATAGCGGAACAGAGGGGCGTTTGATGCGGGAAGGTTTGTGTTGTGGATGTGGTGGGAGAGGTTCGGCTTGACTGCGGGAGACTTTTTCACGAATGAGGGTGATTTGAGAGTGGACTGCTTGACGGGACTGCTGAAGTTTACGGGCGATTTCAGAGGGACGTTCGTTCTCTATGAGATAGCGACAGATGGCGGCTTGCTTTTCTGTCAGGTCAATGCGTGGATGATCGAGAGCGATACGAGCGAGGTCTTCGAGTTCACCATATTTACTGCGTCGATAGTCGTGGAGGTCGTCGAGGGAGAAAAGCCATCGGTCAACAACGCGGACACCAGAGATGCGTCCAGCCTCAACAAGGTGCATGAAATGCCAGTAACTGAGGTCTAGCTGTTTGGCAGCTTCGTGAGTCGTCAGCATACCATTGAGGTATTGTACATTACTCTGTAGCTCGTGGCTCCTAATCGCCATGCTGAAGCCTTTCTTACGCGGTTTTCCGATGCCGTCGTATGCTCAAGTGTCGGGCAAAGACATAATGTGTCATATGGAGTATACCATAGGAACGGAGGGATGTGCAAGTTGTACAAACTGAACAATAAAGAGATACACGACGGACGGACACGAGCCAAAAGAACGGACACGCATCGAACGGACGCCCACAAGGGGCTAACCCTACTATACACGGGATACAAAGCACGAACAGTGTTGTATAGTAGGGTTAGCCCCTTATGGGCGTCCGTTGGACATATCGTTTAGCGGCCTGTTGGGAAAAGGTTTTGGAGGCGCATGGCAAGCATCATGTCGCCTGTCACCTTGACTTTGCCTGTCATGAAGGCATTCATGGCATCCTGTTTGCCCTCAGCAATCGCGATCCAGTCGGTGTCTTTGATATTTAACGTAATGTCAGGTTTTTCTGCGGCACCACGAATAAGCTCACATGTTTGATTGGCAATTTTTAAAGCCCATGTACCAGCCTCTTCGCCGCTAATGTTCCATTGAAATGTCTTGTTCAAACCCGCCGCAGCCGAAGGGTTAAATATGCTCTGCATAGTTGTGAAGGTCTCGTCAACTGTCATTGTTTTGCTCCTTCTTTTGAATACAGGTTAAGCCCCTGCTGGCACGAATATAGTATAACAGCCAGAATGAAGCGATGTCCAGTAAGCCAGTTAACATACGGAACTTGTCGCTTATAGCGCGTGATGATATTCTACAGAGAGAATATAATTATGAAATTTGACATTCGTAAGCAGTACAAGGGAGTTTCTTCATGACAGCGACACCAATTATGCGGAAGGTTAAGGTAGAGGGGGGCAACCTCAAGTTTAGTTCCGCGCATTTTATTACATTTGGGGGCAAGTGTGAACGGCTACACGGGCATAACTATGGTGTGCTGGTCGAACTGGTGGGAGAACTGGGAGAGGATAAGGTAGTCTTCGATTTCACCATCTTGAAACGCTTTACGCGCGAAATTTGCCAACGTTTAAATCACCGTTTTTTGCTACCTTTACACAATCCTCACCTCGAACTAGTCGCATCATCCGACGAATGGGAGGTTCGTTTTCAGCAGAAACGCTATGTCTTTCCACGAGCCGACGTGGTGGAACTTCCCATTGACAATTCTACGGCAGAACGCCTTGCAGAATATATCTGTGGCGAACTACGCGCGATGCTGGCTGAACATGACCTCTCGCGGTTACACACAATTATGGTTGGTGTCGAAGAGGCTCCAACACAGATGGCCTACTATCAAACGTCTTTGCATGATGAATAGCCCTGTGCGTACTGCTTCATAGCCTGATGAACCTGTGCCTGCCGTGATAGAACTGGGTTATTTCCACTTTTATATGTTGCTGTGTATGCCTCAAAATCCCACGTCTCAAAAAAGGTAGATGCCGCCATTTTTCCACTTTCATAGAGTTGTTGGGCCTGTTCTTGTGTCAGGTCAAACTGTGTCGAGGCGATACCATGTATGGGGATGGCGATAGTGTGCGCGAATGTTTCATCGTTTATGTAGAGCTTGTCATGGGCCGACAGCATTGTACTCATCAACGCTTTCAACATGTCGATACCGCATGGCACGTTGCTTTCATTCCTGATATTACTCTCATTACTATTATTACCATCATTACCGAACGTATGTTGTTGTGAGGTATCAACAAGTTGAAAGCCAAAGGTTGGCAGAGCAGTAGCTTGTGCATTGGAGGCGTGTTCAAACAGGAAAAGTGGGAAATTGCTGAGTAGACCACCATCAACGATACAACTACATACACCGTTGGCGTCCGTAAGCTGTAGGGGAATAAAGAAAAAGGGAATACTCGCGCTCATGCGTACCGCACGTGCTACGTCGAGCGCGTTGGGATCGATGCCGTAGAGATGCGCGTCTTGCGGTAAGCGTACAATACGTCCCTGAGTGATATCCGAGACGATGACGGTAAGGCGATAGCGTTGAAAGAGGTCGAGATGTTGCTCCTGACCTTGCATAAGCAGATCACCAAAGGTATGTACGCCTTTCGCCTGCAACTTTTCGCGTACAAACGTTTCTATGTACGAGCCATCGTGCAAGCCTCCATGTGTGAGCATATTCGATATTTCTGTGACATGAAGCGGGTCGTAATCAGGATTAGTGGCGAAACGTGAGTAGTCGATTTCTTGCATAATCGTGTGCAATTCTTGTGCATTGTAGCCAGCGGCGACAAGTGATGCGATGATAGCGCCAGCCGAGGTGCCAGCGACGTGATGCCAGCGATAGCCAAGTTGTTCCGCGACCTCTAGTGCGCCGACATGGGCGATGCCACGCACTCCTCCACCCGCGAAAACGGCATGTGCGTACTGAAAAGAAGGGGTTGACATAGTAGAGACCTCCTGTGCAGCGTGAGGGGTGCTGCGATGTGATGTGCGAGGGTGGTGAGATGAGGATGATTGTTGCAGCATACTAATATTGTAAGCTTGCTTGTCAGTAAGTATAATCTATGCGAAGGATTTTGTCTAGTGAGACCAATAAGCACTACGAATAGCCTGCTTCGCATCACGGGCATAATTTGCAACTCATGTTGTTTCTCCTTTGAGACACGAATAGAGCCGATCTTCATTTCTTCGCGCCTTTTTATCTCATGTTTCCCGTCAACCGGGTAAAGTTTTGAGATTCTGATTATGAGATGGGTTTTGAGATGCGTCACGAGGGACTTGCACGCAGGGAGATCGCACAGAAAATCTCATCAGTATACCTCAAAAAAACGGACGATTTTGAGATATCTCATCTCGACCCGTCAGTTCACCGACGGCGCAAAAAGGAGCGCATCGTGTCGCTGTTGCCCACAACGGATACGCAAGCGGCGAAGGAAGAAACCTCTGTAGTGCAGCGATTTATCGCTATCTGCTGTCCTTCTCAGCCAACACGTTTTTTGCAAAAGGTAGAAGTAATAAGTGTCAAGCATCCTGTAGGTTGGTTTCTTTGCCTCATACAGGCAACTAACCTTTACCGAATTTGGACAAGAGCCTCAAAATCGTTGCAGAGTTCAGCGTTTTTACTAGTGTGTATTGACAACACGCTTTCAGAATGGTATTCTTGCATTGAACCGAACGGTTTAGTTTTATTTCGGAGAAAGATTTATGGATACATTCTTTTTAGAAGTGCATGGGCGGTCTCGGATCAAGCGTGAGCAGATACTTGAGGGAGCCCGACATGTCTTCTTGCGCGAGGGATTCGCTGCGGCGAGTACCGACGTGCTTGCTCAGGAAGCAGGAGTCTCAAAAGGAACGCTCTATGCCTATTATCCCAGCAAGGAACGGCTTTTCGTGGAGATCATGCACAAGCAACTCCTAGAGAATCCACAGGTGCAGGGACTCGATATGATAGACCAATGCACCCCACACCATCTTGCAGAGCTTCGCTTGGTGATGCTCTCTCTAGCGCAGAAGGTAATTGCAACCCTCATGCAGCCAGAGACGCTTGCCTTGCTGCGAATTGTGATCGCTGATGCACACCGCTTCCCTCAATTGGTCGAGACATTGCGCTCGACCATTCCTGAGCGCGTTGCAGTTGCTGTTTCCCTTCTGCTCAAGCGAGCACGCGACAATGGGATCGCGCTCCGGCAGGGTGATACCACCATAATGACACGCCTCTTCATCGGCCCCCTGCTTAGCTATGTAGTGTTTGATGGTTTACTGCATCCGCAGAATGAGTCACGGTCCCCAGATGGAGAGCAGATTGAGATCATAGTGAATCTGTTTCTGGATGCCATTCTCGAAAAGCGCGAGGCTGAAAGGAGATGCTCATGAGCAGGTGGCACATCGTCAACAATAAAAATAGACTCTTTTTAGGAGAGAGAGCAATGAATTTCTTGCGCTGGCACTGGTTTGATATTGGTCTCGTCCTAGCGGTGGGCATTGGCGTGTTTCTCTTGATTGCTCGTCCCGCCGGGTTGTCTCTCCTCCTCTGGCTCAGCCTAATCACGCTGTTTTTGCATCAATTTGAGGAATATCGCTATCCGGGGTATTTCCCTGGTATGGTCAATTCTTCGCTCTTCTCCAGCACACAGCCGGACCGCTACCCATTGAATGCCCAGACCTCCCTTCTCGTAAACGTGATCATCGGCTGGCTCTCTTATGCGTTGGCGGCTCTCTTGAATCAGCACGCGCTCTGGTTGGGTATCGCAACACTCGTCATTTCGCTTGGTAACACCATTGCCCATATGGTCTTCTTTAATCTAAAAGGCAAGACCATCTATAATCCCGGTATGGTTACTTCTATCCTGCTCTTTCTACCGATTGTGGTGCTTTTCTTTACGGAAGTGATTCAGTCGCATGCCGCCTCTCCCCTAGATTGGGTGCTCGGCATTCTTCTTGGAATTGCGCTGAACTACCTCGGCATCATCAAGCTTATTGACTGGATGAAGGATGAGCGAACTCCCTATATCTTTCCAGCCCGCTTCATGCTTCCCAGCCAACGCAAAAGGGCAGACTGATTTCG
>CAXTWV010000287.1:0-6576 GCA_964248005.1 uncultured Ktedonobacteraceae bacterium
GGGGTTGAAATTTTGACGTTCCAGGTGCCTGTAATAGACATGAAAATCCTCTCTTTCATTGTATGAGTACACGTTGAGGCAGAAAGAGACAGAGCAGAACGCGTTATAGTGCGACTGCTTCGAGTCCCTTGTTCCGCCACGTCGTTCCGCGTCGCTCATACTCGAACACTTCTTCCACAGCATTGGCGATGCGCGGACCAAACTCGCGTTCGAGCAGATATAAACCCAAATCTAAGCCCGAAGTAACTCCGCCAGCAGTGACTAGATCGCCATCGTCAACCACCCGCGCCCGGACCGGGATAGCTCCTGTTGCACCCAAAACATCCATCCCCATGAAATGGGTCACGACATGACGACCTTCGAGCAAGCCAGCCATTGCCAGTGCTAGAGAACCACCGCAGACCGTCGCAACAAGGACCTTAGGATTGTCCAGTGCTTTCTTCATCAACACAGGTAGGTCGGTCTCTAGCGTCCGCGCCAATAGGCGCGGGATAGTGTCAATTTCTTGCCCATCCTCAGGTTCGCTGATTCGTCCCGCAGCCCCTGGTACAATGATGAGATCAGCGGCGTCTGGGTCCAAGGCTGCTGTTGCATGCAGAACGAGACCACCAGAGCCGCTTATGACCTCTCGTGGTCCTTCTGCTGAAACGAGTTCGACGGTCAGTGCTCCTGACGTTGCAGCACCTCCCGCGATTAGCACTTCATAGGGGGCAATAACATCAAGTGGATCAAAGCCATCGAATAACACAATCTGAGCACGCATTGTATAAGGTCCTTTCACTACTCCTTGGTACATGGTAACGACCAATTGTCTTCTCTACTATAGGCTCTATTCGCTCTCTCGAAAAGTGGCTCGATAGCCACCTTTCAACGGATTTAAGCCAATATGTGATGAAGTGCGTGTGCTGTCATGATCGGCAGAGTGGTATGCTATAGAGAGACGTTCTTTGCCGTTGTCAAGAAGAAAAGATGAAAGATGCACACTATCGCTGTTCTTGCGTTACCTGGAGTGCTGGCATTTGATCTGTCCACTCCCATTGAGGTGTTTGGGCGCACACATTTGCTCGATGGACACCCTGCATATCAAGTGCAGCTTTGTGCTTCCACTCATGAGATCGACACAGGCATGTTCACCATGCATGTTTCTCGCGGTCTGGACCTGTTAGCGGAGGTAGACACGATTATTCTGCCCGGCCTTACTGATCCTCTAGCACCACTTCCCGACGACGTGCTCGTTGCACTGCGGAACGCCGCAGCACGTGGGGCACGTATCGCGTCGATCTGTGTTGGAGCGTTCACCCTTGCTGCCACAGGACTCTTGAATGGTCTACGTGCAACTACCCACTGGGCTGCCGCAAGTGAATTGGCGCAGAGGTACCCGGACGTGGAAGTTGATGCAGAGGTGCTGTTTGTCGATAACGGGCAATACCTGACCTCTGCTGGTGCAGCAGCAGGACTCGATCTCTGTCTGTACATGATCCGCCGAGATTACGGGGCGGCGGTAGCGTCTGACACGGCCAAGATTACGGTGATGCCCTTAGAACGCGACGGCGGGCAGGCACAGTTCATCGTTCATGAGCAGCCCACTGCGGATGGGAAGACGCTTGAACCGGTGCTACGGTGGATGGAAGAAAACATGTGTCGGGAACTCAGGCTGGAAGACATCTCGGCTCAGGCCATGATGAGTACTCGCACGCTGAGCCGCCGCTTCCGTGAGCAGACTGGCACCACTCCCTTACAATGGCTGAACCGCTCTCGGCTGCGTCAAGCGCAGTGTTTGTTGGAAACCACAGATCACTCGCTTGAGTGGATCGCGAGCCGTGTTGGACTCGGCTCATCAACAACCTTTCGTGATCACTTCAAGCACCTCGTTGGTGTCAGCCCGCAGGCATACCGACGCACCTTTCAAGGAACCGCCCAAAAACAACTCTTCCGCACTTCCTCCGCTCGGTTTGCACCCTCGACCGTAGAAGTAGGAAAAGAATTTTCGGGATAGCAGAATGTCACGGAGGTATTGTGGTTTACGATAATACTACCTCCTTTCTTCCTTGCCTCGTACAAGGGAAGCAAAGATGCCGATGGCAGCAATGGCTGCACAGGCAATAAAGGTGGCTCGGAAAGCCGTGTCAAAGGTATGCTGAAGCGTAGTGAGTTGAACGCTGTTAGTATGTGTGACAATCAAATTCCCGGCAGCAGCACCACCTAGACCTGCAAAAATTGCACCAGCTATAGCCACACTCAAGCTCTGTCCAATAGTGCGGGCTGTAGCTAGGAAGCCAGAGGCACTCCCTTGGAGATTGCGTGGAGCCGAGCCTAACAATGCACTATTGTTTGGTGCCTGGAAAAGGCCCTGACCGATGCTGGTAAAGGTCAGACGCCAGACAATATCAAAGATGGAGCTATGTTCGTTGAGCTGGCTAATCAGTACCAAGCCGATACAGGCAACGGTCAGTCCGCCAGCCGCGAGCCAGCGTGAACCAATTCGGTCTGCTAGGGAACCGCTAAAGGGAGCGATAATCGCTAACGTCACTGGTACCGGGGTTAGGAGTATGCCAGCCTGTAGTATTGAGAAGCCGAGGAGTTGCTCAAGATAGAACGGCATCATAAAGCTGATGGCGAAGAGTGCCAGGAAGCTTAAAAGCAAGCTCAAAATGGACGAATCAAAGACGCGATTGCGCAAAAGAGCCAGCACGATGACCGGGTTGGGAACGCGCAGTTCCACGAACGGTAAGGCTACTAAAGCAAATATGCCAACGAGAAGCAGAGTCAGGATCAGCGGTGAGGTCCAACCTAGTTCTTGTCCAAAGGAGAGTCCAGCAGTCAATCCAGCCATACCTACTGCAATCAGAATAGCTCCAAGAGGATCGAAGCGACCTGGGTTGAGATGGATACGCTCTTTGAGAATGAGCAATGTGGCAATGAGACCAATGATGCCGAGTGGGACATTGACAAAGAATATCCAGCGCCACGAGAGGGAAGCCGTGATAATGCCACCTAGGATCGGGCCAAGAGTGACGCCGAGGTTCACGTTAATGGCGTTGATGCCGAGTGCGCGACCACGTTCATGTGGAGGAAAGGCACTTGTGAGCATAGCCGGACTAATTGCCATTAACAATGCTCCGCCCAATCCCTGAAGCGTGCGCGAGGCGATGAGAATGCCTAGCGAAGGAGCCAGTCCGCAGAGTGCTGAACTCGCGGTAAAGATAATCAAACCTGTTGTCCAGACGACCTTGCGCCCAATCATATCGGCTATGCGTCCTGCGGTTAAGAGTATAGCTGCGATAGAGACAAGATAGGCGATAATGACCCATTCGATTGTCCCATTGAGTGGTACGCCGAAGCTACGTGCAATAGTTGGTAGGCTGATATTGACAATTGACGAGTCAAGAGTAGCCATAAAGATGCCAATGGCTACGATAAAGAGCATGGCCCATTTCCCAGCGGTCTCTTCCCCTGCTCCTATCGTGTTCTTCGTAGGTTGTGGAAGCGAGATATCAACGACTTGCTGTTTGCCATTTATGGGTGCTACCTTCGGCAAATTCTTCTTTTGAGACGGTACCTCTCGTGATTGCATCAGTGTTATTGTCTTTCTTTATAATTAGTTTAACATGGAGAGTAGACGGCTAGCAAGGGGTCGAAGCCTCGACCCCTTGCTAGCCGTCTACTCTCCATGTTAAGCGAAGTACCTACTCCACTTCCCCTCTCTGCTCAAGCTGACGTACTTTCAGTTTGGGCTGATGCGACGACTTCCACTGGCTTTTTGAGTTCGATGTCAATGACGAGCGTGATCTCGTCACTAGCAACAAGACCACCACCCGCGAGCACAGCGTTCCAGTTCAAGCCACAGTCTTTGCGGTTCACTTTCCCGCGCAAATTAAAACCAGCAGTGTAGGCGTTAAAAGGAGTCAAGTTTACTCCACCATATTCTCCTTCCAACGCCACTTCTTTTGTGATGTTGCGAATGGTGAGATCGCCAATGAGTTGACCGTGGTTTCCATCAGTCAAAATCACTCGCTTGCTCTTAAAGGTAATAAAGGGAATATGTACTACTAAATTCACTTGATGAAAACTGTAAAGAGCCTCTCTTTCCTCTACGGAGAGGTGAGACACGAACTAACGGTCCTGCGACCTACGGTATAGCAGTGATGCTGTCGGCAAACTCCTCTATGACGTTGAGCAGACGCGCAGGTTGCTCGATCTGCGGAAGGTGCCCGGCCTCTGGAATGAGTTCAAAACGAGCGTGTGGCAGTGCCTGGGCGTAGGCACGACCATAGTCAGGGTCTATGACACCATCACTCTCTCCCCAGACGACGAGGGCCGGAATTCTCACGCGACTCAAGCGGCGACGCAACTTCAAATCGTGCATACCCTGTCCTTGATCGTACACTTTGAGTGCCTGAAAGTTTGCACGCACCGCCGCGACCCGTTCAGGGCTGAGCGTTGCGGGATCGATGCGAAAGGCCGCCGGGTTGTGGTAGCTGAGTGCCGACAACTCGTCAGGAGTCAGGGGGAAGACATCGGCGATGGGATGTCCCTCAACCTGGATGCCAGCGGCATCGATGAGAACAATGCTACTCAGACGTGTGGTGTCTCGTACCGCCATCTCAGCGGCGATCCAACCGCCCAGCGAGGATCCGATAACCATGACATTGTGCAGGTCGAGCCGGTCGAGGAGGTCGAGGTAGGCGATGGCGAGATCATCAACGCTGTCGAACCATTCAGGCCGTGGCTCTCCCGCAAAGCCGGGGTGGGTCGGCACCAGGACATGCGCACGCGTAGACAGTGCCTCAGCCAAGCCAGCTACGGTGAATGGTCCACCGCCACCATGCAAGACGAGCATGGGACGACCGCTTCCTCGCTCGTCGAAGCGCACGGTCAAGCCGTCAGCGAAGGATTCTCTGCGGGTCGTAGGAGTTGAAGAGGGTAAAGTGCTCATGAGAATTCATCCTTTCAATTGTAGATATTTCTCTGCTTATACAAGAACATCAGTGTCGTAGCGAGCCATGATAGCGCGTCCCTGTTCAGGTGTAGGGGCGCCAGATGTGGACACAAGCTCGCTCATTTCCTCAAAGTAGTGGATGTATTGTGGCGGTGTAAATGTATTCAGGAAGCGTGCTGGCATATCATTTGGATTTGAGAACGTATGTGGTACGCCAATTGGAACCATCACAAAACTTCCTGCACCAGCACGAATAGTCGCTCCATCTACTTTGAACTCTAGTTCGCCTTCTAGCACATAGAATCCCTCCTCATGAGCATGATGAACATGAGGAAATGGACTCGGTGAGTGTGGCGGAAACGCAAATTCAGCAATTGCCATTGTGTCACGTGTGCGTGTCCCATCTTCTAAAATGGTGATATGGATAGGGCCAAGAGAGATTGACCGACCTTCTCCTGATTGTAGTGTGCTAGCGTTCATTATATCCTCCATTTTTGTTGCTTGCTTGAGTAAGCAAATCTACTTAAAAAAACTACAGCATCACTCAGATGATTGAAAATAATGCATCATCTGAGTGAGAACCTGATACGCTGCATCAAGATCGAAGCTAGGGTCCAAAATCTTTTGCAGTGCTAAGCCATCGAAAATGGAGAGCAGGAGAGCAGCCAGGGAAGTAAGATCAAGGAATACACTCTTCGTGTTCTCTGTATGCCCCATGTTCTCCAGGACTTTTACTAGCACAGAGCCAAGCTCCTGCCGCCGCTGCGCAAGCCGTTCTCGCACCTCAGGTGCAATCACAGGGTTGTGTAAGCCAAGCGAGAACGACTCATAGCGTAGGCGGTACACCTCAGGTTCCTGCTCCACACGTTCATAGAGTTGGGTCAATAATGCTTCGAGAGCTTGATCGCCAGGCACATCCTGGACAAGTTGTTCCATTCTTTGATGGAAACGTTGCCCCGTGGCTTGCAATGCCTCAATGAGCAACTGGTCCTTGCCACCAAAGTAGTAATGCACGAGTCCAGGTGCAGCCTGCGCTTCGCGTGAGATTTCCCTCAGCGTTGTTGCATCGTATCCCTTCTCTGCTAGCACCTTAGAGGCGGCAGCGATGATACGTTCTCTCGTCTCTTGTGATGCTTCGACTTTTTGTGATTGCTTTTCTTGATTGCTCATGCAAGCAATATACCATAGTATTGAAAGAAATGCAAGGGGTGAGAGGATATATTTTGAAAGAGAGGTGCGAAAAGCAGAATACTCCCGTCTAACGCATCCTCTCAATCAATAAGGAATAGACTCCCATTTTCTGTATACCTACTAAGGTGTGCGCACAGTATCTTCAGGCAAAATGATTCGTGAGTCTCGTTGGAAGGTGAGGTATATCCAGGCGTACTGAAAAAATACAAGAATCCGATTGCGAAAACCGATGAGGAACAGGATATGGACGAATAGCCACGTCAACCAGGCAAAAAGACCAGTAAAACGCATGGGACCAATATCGACGATGCCAAAGCCGCGTCCTACGGTTGCGAGTGTTCCCTTATCGAAGTAATGAAACGTTTGTGGATGTGCTTTCCCTGCAATTTGGTTGGCGATAACCGAAGCAACATATTCTGCTTCTTGCATTGCCACTGGAGCAAGAC
>CAXTWV010000288.1:0-6563 GCA_964248005.1 uncultured Ktedonobacteraceae bacterium
ACCCGTTTCTTGTGCCAGATTATTTTCTTCTTTGAGCTATGCCTTCCTCAGTAGTACCGCTTGTGACCAATTCGTAGAGTGTAGCCTGCCCCTGTTTGGGACGTAGGATACGCCCAAGCCGTTGAATATACTCACGTTTCGTACTGTTACCACTGACAATGATCGCGATACGGCAATCTGGTACATCGACGCCCTCGTTCAGGACGCGTCCAGTGACAAGCTTGCTATACTGTCCAGAGCGAAAACGGTCCAGAATGGCACGTCGCTCCTCAGTCGGAGTTTTATAGGTGATGCTTGGCAGGCAAAAACGCCGACTAATCTCATCAACGACCGGATTGTACTCAGAGAAGAGAATAATCTGGTCATCAGCATGAAGTCGTAACAAGCGTTCGATTTCTGTGTATTTCGCGGGCGTATTCATCGCGATATTGCGTGCTTCACGCCATGCCAGCATCGCGACTCGCGCCTCCGGGTCACGCGCACTCATGTAGATAATCTTCTGCTGAAAGTCTTCTGGTGTACGAATCACAATGCGTCTTCGCTGCAAGAACGCACGATAGATGCGGCGTTGCTCGGCGTAGCGTGCCTCATCTTCGGCAGAGAGCGCAATGGGAATATGTTCCTCATGATACTGCGCCAGATAGTTGCCCTCAGTTAGTTCAGCAGGCGAACGTCGATAGACCTCTGGTCCAATCAATGTATCCAAATCAGCGTGCGTCATGTCGCTTCGTTCGGGTGTGGCACTCAAGCCCAGACGAAGTGGTGTAAACGCGCTTTCCGCAATTAAACGATAGGTGGGCGCGGGCAAATGATGACACTCGTCAAAAATGAGTAGGCCGAAGGAACGCAGTTCACGCGGGTAGAGTGCGGCGGAGTCATACGTAATAATCGTGATTGGCTTAATCTCTTTTTCACCACCACCAAAGATACCAATCTCGTTGATAGGTAAAGACAGTGCAGCCGACAACGCGACACGCCACTGTTGCAACAAGTCAATGGTCGGCACCACCGCTAGCGTCCACAGCCCCGTCTCATGAATCACCATCGCCGCGACAAACGTCTTACCCGCACCAGTCGGCAACACAACCACACCTGTACTCGACTCCGCCAGCCAGTTCACCAACGCCTCATCCTGATAGGGACGCGAAGACAACGCGAGCGTCGTCTCGAAGGGCAGCACTGGTCGCTCCTCAAACGCTACTGTAAAAGGTATCCCCTGTTGGAGCAAAGCCTGCTTTATCGCTGTAAAATGCATAGGATAGGTGCGCAAAAAATGGTAACGCTTATCCTGCTCGATATCTCTGCTAATCAAAGCAGGAAGATGCGAACCAAAAAGGGTTGTTAATACTGCCGATAATGAGAGATGAGTATATTCGTCAGGTGGCGTGATGGTGAGATCACGACCACGCAGGTCGAGTGTTGTTGTCATGTTTGTGCCTCAAGTACTGTATGTTCTCTAAGCAATCGCGATAGTTGATGTGAAAGTTTTGGTGTGTACTCTTGCTTTTGACGTAACCTGTTGCTCTCATCAAGCAAGGGTGAGAGTACAACATCTGTCATACTACGCCCTTTTGCCTCTTCTGCCGACCAATAGAGGGAGCGTCCACCTCGCTCAATCAGTGCGGCATTACCCGCGAGAAGTTCGGCATCGACGGCCTGACATACGTAGAGTGGACGTTTTTGCGCTAATGCACCATTCGCAGCATCCCACGTTCCTCCCTGCATATTCGATTCGGCAACGATGACAATTTGCGCTAGACCAGTTACGACTTTGTTTCGCGCCATTGCTCGACTGACGAGCCAACCAGCATCGGGATGAAATTGACTGAGAAGTAGGACACTTCCTTGCTCGATCTTTGGCACTATCTCGGTCATGTGAACATTGCTTATGCCATGTATTCCATTGGGCAATACTATTGTGGTATAGCCATTCGTACTTGTCGCTCCATCATAGGCTACACGGTCAACACCACGCGCATAACCACTAATTACATTCGCACCGTGCTCTGCTAGATACGAAGCTGCAACACGAGTAAATGCTAGACTAAGTTCTCCTGCGCTCCGTGAACCAATAATAGCAATCGTGGTGCGTTCAAGCAATTGCAAATTCCCTTTATAAAATAGGATTGGGGACAAGTATGCAGTTTGTAGTGTCGCTTTTAATAGACGAGGATAGTTTATATCAAGCACTGTTGTCATCATGATGGAACGCGAAGCTAATTTCTCCACGACTGCGTGTTGCTCTGCTATCTGCCCTTTTGCCTGTTCGAGTTGCGCAACCGTCTTTTCGTTGAGATGACATACAGCAGTCCATTCTTGTGAGTTAGCAGCAAAAAACGATTCGAGCGTTCGCTTTTGTTGGACACACCATCGTTCAAGAATGTCATGAACAATATGATGAGATAACCCACTCTTAAACGTCAAGAGTAGCCAGTACGCTTGCTCCTCACTATTCATTCGTTCTGTGCTCCTCATTATTGATTATCCGAGTGATACGTTCGGGTGATTGTAAAAGGATAGACAACTCTTGCTCCGGCTTTCATTAAGGTTATTGCGGATGCTTGCAGTGTATAACCAGAGTCGTAAATATCGTCGATTAAAAGCAACACGTAATCGGTGATGATCGCTGTAGGTTGCACAACGAACGCGTTTTTCACATTTTCTTCTTTTTGCACACGATTTGTCAGTGTTTTCTGCTTACGTGTAGTACGTGTCTTTGCCAGAATTGGAAGATAGGGCAGTTCTAGCATTGTAGCTACTTGTCGGGCAAACAAATCAACAAGCATATTCCCCTGCGTTGTCGATGGCACGCTGACCACAGCTTGCAATAGATGTACAGGATAGCGTTTCTGTATGATTTCTACAGTACGTTGCACAATGCTCAATGCGAAGGGACCACCATTCTCATACTTGCTTAACGCAACAAGTTTTCCGATATGGCTTGTACCGTGATACGACAATGCCCAACCAACTTCATGTACAGTACCATTGTTAAGGATACAAGCCTCTATGGGTGGAAGATGCTCTTGCTCAAGAAAGTGTGTTACTGATGCTTGTATTCTTTCCACAGGTCTCACAACTGGAAAGTTTTCACGCCGACATGTACCGCACACACCACAGTTCCGTGTATCAGCATCACCCATATAGGCTGTCATATACCTCATGTAACAATACTCGGTTTGCGCATACCTCTGCATGTCATGCAACTCTTGTAATTTTTGTTGTTGTACTCTCTCGTGACGAGAAAAATTAAGCTGAGGATAAAAGGTAGCATCTTGCATAGCAAGCAAAGCGATAGTCGGACTCATACTATACATGTGCGTGATACCATTGACAGTGATACATTCCTGCTCCTCGAAGTCTGCCAGAATGACACGTAACTGTGTTTGCGACAACCCTGTTTTTAGCAACAATGTATGCTCATCCACTCCCACAGGATTGCGAGCGAGTTGTGACCAGACAGCTTTATACTGACGTTCCTTTGGTCGGTCACTCTCGATAAGGTTTTCCTGTATCGTTGCATCAGCAGGGTCGTACAACAAAATACACCATGCGGTGTTACCACTCCGTCCTGCTCGTCCTATCTCTTGATAGTATTGCATGAGTGATGCAGGCATATGATAGTGAATGACGAAGCGCAGGTCTGGCTTGTCTATCCCCATACCTAACGCGGTTGTCGAACACACCACACGATAGGTATTCGCCATCAATCCCTGCTCCACGCGCTGGCGCACACTATCTTCACGGCCTGCATGATAGTATTCCGAAGCGATACCGCGTGCGTTAAGAAATGTCGCGATCATCTCAGCATCATGATGCGTTGCGGTATAGAGAATGCCCGTATCCGAGCGACCCTGCAACACGGTTTCCAGGTAACACAGCTTTTCCCAATCACCATACATGCGAGCAACATGCGTGTAGAGATTCGGGCGTTGCATCGTCCCACGTATCACCCGTGCCGTCCCGATTTGTCGCAGAATGTCTTCCTCGACGCGCTTATTCGCGGTAGCCGTCAACGCTAACACAGGGGTATGTTCTGGCAAGGGAGCAATCAGGTCTGTGATACGTCGATAATAGGGACGAAAATCATGACCCCATAACGAAATGCAATGTGCCTCATCAATCACAACCATGCTGATATGCAGCGTAGTCACAATCCGTTGCCAGAAGACGCTTCCCAAGCGTTCAGGCGTAATGAAGAGGAGTTTGAGTTCGCCAGCCTCAGCTCGTACCAGTGTCTCTCGGTTTTCTTGTGCCGTGAAATCGGAACTGAGGATAGCCGAAGGA
The DNA here is from genome assembly GCA_964248005.1 of uncultured Ktedonobacteraceae bacterium. Classification (GTDB taxonomy): domain Bacteria; phylum Chloroflexota; class Ktedonobacteria; order Ktedonobacterales; family Ktedonobacteraceae; genus JBBQVS01. Next base: position 4,288 of record CAXTWV010000288.1, read on the forward strand.
ATCGCATACGCATCGTTGCACCTCTGGCACTGGTCACGCATCAGTGCTTTGAGTGGCGAGAAGATAATGGTGAGATGAGGATAGTACAAGCTGGATACTTGATATAAGAGTGACTTTCCCCAGCCCGTGCGCTGAATAGCGAGAATACGTTGCCCATGAACAAGCTGTTCGATAATCTCGCGCTGCCCTGGATGAAAGTCTGTTGCAATATGGAAACGCTCTTGTAGGAGCTTTTCGGGTGGACACTCCTGCCACTTCACGCTCGGCACCGTTACCACCATACAATACAGCCCTCAAACAGTTTGTGCAGATTGACATAGAGCGATGAATGCGTATATGTCGAGATGCATTGTAGTTGAGATTAGGATGGATGTCAACTATAACACACCTATCTATACTTTCATAATAAAGGCTATAAGATTACATTTGAGAAAGTAAAGCGTCATAGTCTGCGTGCGACCCGATCCAGAACCAAATAAGTTCGTCTCCCTCACGTAAAGCGAGAGCGCGATAACGAATACCTATACGGACAGAATAAAAAGAGCCTTTTACTCTGGTATGAACTGGCTTGAAATGAAGACTTGGATGCGAGGAGTTAACTCTGAAAAGCTTGTAGGCATCTCTTGCCCGCCGTTGAATATCTAGGGGTAAGGATGCTAGAAGATCACGAAAATCCTTTGTAGTACGTGATTTCATAATAACTCGTCAAGGTCATGAGTCAGTCCAGCATTATATTCCTTACGAGCTTGCTCAGCTAATTGCTCCAAAAGCTTAACAGACTTAGGATGTGTAAGAAGTTCATTCCAGCGTTCCTCTGCCCTAAACTCCTCAAGGATAAGTTGTGCTATCACCTCTTGCTCTGCTTCAGGTTGTTGCTGTGCAAGTTCAAAAGCTTTTCGTAAGGATTCGATCATGAATAACCCCTCTTATTGCGTTACTCTCGCTATTGTTTACAGTTCTTGAGGTAAAAATATGCTATGCTTAGTATAACATATTATAAAGCTACGAAGAGGGACAGAGAAGCAATCTGAATCAGTGAATGTAGATTAGGAAGAAAAGGAGCCACCCACCATATGCCGAAAATCACGACCAAGCAAGAACTCATAGATTATTTTGCAGAGAAGAGTCAGCGTACATATGAAGGAGCTTCGTATGTTGAAGCGGTCGTCTCGATATTGATGCTGCTCGATGAGACGGACAATATTCAGGAGATTAAGTCAACGGTACGCAGCATGAACCGCGAGAAGCTGGCAGAGATACAGCGCACAGACGATATCGAGACACGTATTGAGCAACGTAAACAGTTGGCAGTCTACGACGATTGTCTAACACAGCTACGCGGCATACCAGTAAACTAGAGTAGCACATCATAGGTTTTTAGCAGGATGGAGACCCTCATCAATGGAGACAGCAGACAAACGACTAGTAACAGGCGAGACAGAGACAACAGCAGCAAAACCTATTTCACCACTTCTCAAGCGTTCTCCGTTGACTACAATCGTAGCCCTCTTCTACATCGTGCTGTGGAGTTCGGCCTTTATCGCCACAAAAGTTGGTGTGACACATAGTCCACCACTGACACTCCTCTCTGTCCGCTTTCTCACCGCTGCCCTCATCATGGCCCTGCTTGCATGGATATTGAAATTACCGTTACCACAGGGACGCGCGGCTTGGGGACGCTTAGCCCTGTTCGGACTACTCAATTCCGGTCTCTATCTCGGCTTCAACTATGAAGCTCTGCGCTATCTCTCGGCGGGCATGGGGTCAATCATCTCCGCGACCAATCCACTTTTACTCACTCTGATCGCTCCGCTTGTGCTACGAGAACGGTTGACGTGGTGGCGCGTACTCGGCCTCATTCTAGGCTTTGGCGGCGTGCTTTTTGTAATGGGTGCGAGGCTTAGTGGCAACAGCCATCTTGATACGATTGGTGGGATGCTTGCATCATTTATCGGGACTGCATGTCTCGTTTGCGCGACAGTAGTGTATAAACGCTATCCACCTCGTGAACACGCATTTGTTGTCAACGCGGTTCAACTTGGCGCGGCAGGTCTCGTATTACTTATTCCAGCGTTCCTCTTTGAGCATCCAACGCAGGTCCACATCGACACACCACTCATCGAGTCATTTCTCTATCTGGTCCTGGTCATCAGTATTGGAGCATCGTTACTCTGGTTCTGGCTCTTGAAGCAAGGTGAGGCAAGCACAGTCAGTGCTTACTATTTCCTGACACCAATTTTCGGTCTGGCACTTGCCGCTCTTTTTTTGGGGGAACC
>CAXTWV010000289.1:0-6533 GCA_964248005.1 uncultured Ktedonobacteraceae bacterium
CGTTCAGGATTTTACCACGGAGTGGTAGGATTGCCTGGAAGTGACGGTCACGACCTTGTTTTGCACTACCACCAGCGCTATCTCCCTCGACCAAGTATAGTTCGCAACGGTCGGGGTTGCGCTCGGAGCAATCGGCGAGTTTGCCAGGGAGGGTGGTGTCTAATACGTTTTTGCGTTGTACGAGGTCGCGGGCAGCACGGGCGGCTTCGCGTGCTTTGGCGGAAAGTAGACATTTCTCGATGATGGCTTTAGCCTCGCTCGGTGTCTCTTCCAGGTAGCGCGTGAGCATTTCCGCTGTGATGGTCTCGACGACTGGTCGCACCTCGGCATTATTGAGTTTGCTTTTGGTCTGGGCCTCAAATTGTGGATTTGGTATCTTGACGCTGACAACGGCGGTCAAACCTTGACGCACATCGTCACCTGTGAGATTGCCATCCTTTTCTTTGAGGATGTTGGCCTTACGCGCGTAGTCGTTGAGGGTACGGGTCAGCGCACTACGGAAGCCAGTGATGTGCATACCACCGTCGATAGTGTTGATACCGTTCGCGAACGAAAATTCGGTGCAGGTCCAGCTATCGTTATATTGAACAGCTAGCTCAACCTTCATACCGTCGATTTCACGAATTGTGCTGACGGGACGAGCTTGTAGCTTGGCACGGTTCTTATTCAGGTAGCGTACAAAAGAGACAAGTCCACCCTCAAAGTAGAAGGTTGCTTCGCGATCAGTACGTTCATCAATCAGCGCAATCGTGAGTCCTCGGTTGAGATAGGCCATTTCGCGGAAACGTTGCTCAAGGATATCAAAGCTAAAGTCGCGTGTCTCCATAACCGTCAGGTCGGGCAGGAAGGATGTTTCGGTTCCTGTACCTTCGGCTGGACCAACATCGAGTAATGCCGTTACGGGGATACCTTTTTCGTAGCGTTGTCGCCATAGACGCCCCTCGCGTTTTACATCAACCTGACACCACTCCGAAAGGGCATTCACGACAGAGACACCGACACCGTGAAGGCCGCTACTAATTTGATAACCACCACCACCAAACTTGCCACCTGCATGCAACACGGTCATGACGACCTCAACAGTAGACATGCCTGGACGCTGATGATGCTCGTCTACTGGAATGCCGCGTCCGTTATCGCTAATCGTCACGGAGCTATCTGCGTGAATGATGACGCGCACAGTATCAGCTTCGCCAGCCATTACCTCGTCAATACTGTTATCAACAACTTCATAAATGAGATGGTGCAAGCCACGCTGATCCGTCGCGCCAATATACATACCTGGGCGCACACGTACAGCCTCTAAGCCTTCGAGAATCTGAATATTCTGTCCGCCATATCCACCGTCGCGGGAGCCATTAATAGCTTTCTTACCATTCCCATTATTACCGAAATTACCATCATTACCCGTTTGCGTTTCTGGTGGAGTATTTTCGCCGGGGTCATTATTAGCAGGGAGTTGTTCTGCAATCATAGATTCTCTTGCTTTCGCCATAGCACCCAATTCCTTTAAATTCAATAGCCATAAATGATGGGAGATGCGATACAGGGATGCTACCCAACAGGTGTTGGGAGCGCATGACAACAGCGCATCTCCCTGCTTCTCTGTTACAGGGACCCTGAGCATAGGATGTTCAGGAGTATATAGATGAGAAGAAGGTAGATGTGGGCGGAGGGCTAGACCGCACCTATTATGTAGTATTCTGATACAGCCTGGAAAATGTGGTAACACTACTACGTTTTCGTCACATCATTATACCACAATTTGCCCAAAAAACAAAATAAATAGCCAAAAGAAACGTGTATAAAACATTGTCGCATGACAATGTTGTAGACACGTTTCTTTTGGCTAGCAATTTACTCGCGGTAACGATTTCCGCTAAGTTGTCCACTGGCAGGCATGCCATTGACGCCTTGCATAGCAGCCATATTTGGCATACCGGGCATGGAGGCACCTCCAACGTTTGTGGCACAGTAGGGACAGAAGGTCCAGCGTAGTTCAAGGAGACGCTCACACTTGGGACATGAACGTTTGAGCTTTTGACTACAGGAGGGGCAGACCTGGAAATCAGACTCGATACGTGCATGACAGTTTGAGCAGGTTTGACGCTCAGTCATCTCTGCCAGTAGCGACTCTTCTTCCAACTGACGCTCATAGATTTCTGCTAGCGTCTGACGGGGACGCAGAATCATATAGATGAACAATCCACCGACGAAGAATGCAGCGACGAGCACAGTGGCAAGAATTTGCGATATCATGTCCTGTGTACGTGAACGAATATCGCGGAACGTCCAGATTATCAAACTCAACCAGAAAATGACGACAAACGCTACAGTACACCCAATAAGTGGCCCCACAAACCCTTGTAACGTGTTAAGAATGTTTCCGCCGGACCCGGTGGCAGCAATGACTAGTGTATAGGTATTCACAGGACAGAAGCCCCCTTTATAGGATAGAGAATATTGGTACGTATAAAAGAAAGATACAGACGTGCTGCATCGCACTCACACTATTTTATCTACTTGAACACTACAACGTATCGCGTTAAAAGAAGACGACAGTATAGGACTATAGGCATAGTCTCTGTTATCATACTGGCAACATGACAGGGGCAAGCCCTGTCACTACTATACACAGTACCGCGTGGCTTTGCCTTGCAGAGGCAAACAGTATAGTAGTGACAGGGCTTGCCCCTGTCATGTCCCACTCTGCTCGCTGTCGTGTCCTCCGCTCGGTTTGACCGTATATATTACTCAAACACATATGTTCTTATCTCTCCGCTCCGTATAACCACCTCGACAGCAAGTTGCGGAGCTTGTGCCACGAGTTCTTGACGCACTTCTAGTAAGTTTGTCATATATGCTTGTACGAAGGCAACCCCTGGTTGGATTTTGGCAGTCACAGTTTCAGACAACGGATTGTAGACACGAACGACGAAGCCACGTCCGTCGTTACTGCGTTTTACCGCACTTACAACCAACGAGTGAGGCTCGACTTCAACAAAGGCTGCCTGCGAAGGTAATGATCCATCGTGTTGCTCTGTGACAATTGTCCGTGTATGAATAGGAATATTAAACGCTTGTGCCTCACGTAGCACACGTGCATCGTCAGCTTGCCATGTACCGGAATGTGGGATAAGCGCATAGTCAAACTCGTGCTGACCCAAACACTGGGCTTCTGGCGTATATTCCATCGGTGCCGCGTGCCCACGCCGCGTCGGGAGGTCTCCACGTGAGAGCCATTCAACACAACGGAGCAATGTTACAGCGATTGCCATCTGGTTTTTGTCTGTAATGCCTAGACCAGCCTGGACCACTTCGTATTCTGGCAGACCGCGATTAAGGACGGCTAAACCATTCGTGCCGTTGCTCACATCCACAAAGCGTTTCTGCGGAAAGACATTGACGGGCGTCTCGATCCATTGCGCGACATCTTCCGCAATGGCTTGCGCGACAGGGCGCATTCGTACCTCGAATGTTCCCTCCGCGGCTGCTTCCGCGACCGTATACGGTATTGGAAAGAGTACACGCAAGCGATGATCCTTGACCTTGTTATCAACACTTGTATGAATACTAATACGTTGTACACCAGGAAAAAGCGTGATCGCACTTGCAATGGTACATTCAGTGGTGTTTGTACTCCGCTCGGTACGATTGGTTGCACAGCATTCAGGAAGCGCGATATGACTCGTAACCTGCAAGGTGACACTCAGCACTTCAGCATGCACAACTTCAATCGTAGGTGGCTCAACTGGCTCACTTACTAGCGTATCCTGTTCTGGCGCACTATAGTTATATAGATCGCCAACATCGCCCCCATCTACAAAACGATTGAGACCCATAAAAACGTTCCCTGTTGTTTTATCTGTAATTGTTAAGGTGCCATCCAGTGTATTTGCTTCTATATTATAGAACTCATTCTCAATACTATTCTGGTGGGCAAGGAGCGTCAACTTTTGTTGTTCTTTCCCAGTACTTTCTTGCAGACCACGCGGATAGAGCCAGAAGGTTGCATACCCATAGGCAGGCAGGTCTGTTGCCAAGAAATCTATTGTTTCACGTGCTTGATCGACCAGTGATACTTCTAAGGTATGAATATCCTCGCGTGCTAAGAGGTCCAGCATATGTTGTCCGGCTGTATGAATCTCTTGTTCATTGACGACAACACGTCCTTTGGGTGCGATCATGATCTCAATGAAGACAGTGCCTGAAGGATGAGTATCATGTGGATCAGCCAAGTCGTCCTGAATATGGACACGCGAGATAACCGAGGATTCATACGCTTCACCGAGGCTAGAGACGATGGTGCTATGTGTGAGTTGCACGAGTTGTGCTGGTGAGGTAACTCCAGAGAGCATCACCGCAGTGGCGAGCATTTCGCGTGCGAATGCCGATGAGCCAATTTCTTGACGCCAACGCTTAACAACACGATACGGAAGTACGGTGCCGTGCGAATCGACAATGACTGCGTTCTGTAATGAGCCAGGAAGTTGTACCTCCGTGCGAACCACTTCTGTACGTGGGCCAGGAGCGGGATTAAAGACGACGATTGGGACAGGCTCATAACCGACTTGCGATGTTGGGAATGGTGCGCGTGTGTCCGCTTGTTGCACGAGATGTTGCATGGCCTGCTGTATCAGGTCCTCAGCGATTTGTTGACTTTGCGCGAAACGGACAGCATTCTCGCGGTGTACCTGATCTATGCTACAACCACAAATGCTATCGTGAGGATGATTTTGTAAGAGAAACTGCCATGCTTTTTGTATCAACCCCTGTGGATAGGATGCGCCGTTTTTCCATGCCCATGCAGTCAACGGTTCTAGCCAACGTTCCAGAAGATGTTCCGTTGCGGTGTTTTGCTGCTTGATCCACATACGACTAGAGAGGACAGAGGGCAAGAGGTGTGCATACTGGCTGCTGCGCATTTCGCCCGTAAGTGTTTGTAGTGATTCTACAGGGATGTTTTGGCGTACACGATTCAGGTATTGTGGCAGGGTACCTATCCGCACGGCAATGGAGTTATAGGATACTGAGCTTCCCTCGTGTAGGATGTTTTGGCGTGAGGAGTCGAGCGTAGCTAATAGTTCGTTCGCGGCCTGAATGGTAGAGGGAAGGCCGGCTTGTACTTCTAAATGGTCGGAGCCATTCATAAAGAGAAGTGTCGGCGTATTGGCTTTAGGAAGGATATTGGCGATGAGCAATTCGACGCGGGTCACAAATTCTTCTGGACTAAGCGGCATGTGGCGTGCGTTTGAGTAGCCAATGGGGTCCGCGAGATGGGCTACAAAGACTTTGCTCCCGTCGGGTGACTGCCAATAAAACTCGCTCTTTTTCACCTCTACTCCAACGCCTCGCCAAAAGACCGCATTGTCGATACCAACGCCTTGAAGTATTTGTGGCAGTTGCGCGATGTGACCAAAGCTGTCAGGCACATAGCCGACATACATCGGGTTGCCAAAATTGATTGCTTGTCGGATGCCAACCTGCAAATTGCGGATAAGTGACTCGCCACTGACAAGAAATTCGTCGGGTTGTACATACCACGGGCCAACGAGAATGCGACCAGCACGAACGTGCTGGCGGAGTCGTTCTTCCTGTGCGGGCTGTATTTCTAAATAGTCATCGAGGACGATGGTCTGCCCATCGAGCATGAAGTGGTGAAAGGTGTTGTCGGAGTCCAGGATGTCGAGCAACTTGTCAACGGCTTGTACGAGGCGGATACGAAATTGCTGGAAGGTCTGATACCATTCGCGGTCCCAATGAGTATGCGGCACAAGAAGAATGGTGAGTTGCTGCGTCATGATGCTCCTTAGACGAGAGGTACAAGGTCTACTTTGTATAAGGGTTTAGTGGTGTTGAAGCGTATTATACACCGCTGCATGGTGATATATCAACCCGATTGTAGGTGCTAGGAAGGCTTTATAAGCGGCTTTACAGAAATTTTAGAAAGTCTTGAGAGCGATGCTAGTCAGGTGAGTTGTTTTCAAAAACATAGGTAACAAAATACGCACATGAACACGTGACACTGTACAATAGTGTCACGTGTTCATGTGCGTATTTTGTTGTTGTATTTATCCTTCGTTTACGAGGCCCCGTTCCACAAGATAGCGCAAAAATTCTAAACGTTGTTGTGGAGTAGGGACTGGCGTATCTTCAATAGCTGCACTTGGCTCGTGTATAGTTTTTCTTTTCTCTTCTATGATAGGGGCAGGGAGAGAGCCGCTATCCTCTGTAGTAGGTTTCAACATTGAAAATGAGCGTTCTTCAGCCGTAGGCCGACCGCTCTCAGGAATGACATCTTCCTCTATTGGCTCAACAGCGACAGAGGTGATGCCAGGTTGTGCTGGCTGTGCATATGGCCCATCGACTGTTGTAAAAAACAGTGTCTCTTGCGAGGTCCCCTTGTTCAAGGTTCCAGGAGTTTGCGCGTAGTCATCCTCTGAAACAGATTTCCAGGGCCACCACGCGAAAAGGCTTTGCAGCCAACGTTTGATCCCTTGCGTGATCATGTTGTCTCTTGCCCTCATTGTCAT
>CAXTWV010000290.1:0-2036 GCA_964248005.1 uncultured Ktedonobacteraceae bacterium
TAAAGGGTCGTATGTACTGTTTAACAAATTGGTTTGGATGTAGGGGCAATAATTACAAGTCTGCAAAAGAATACATGGTATGACGTGTAGACTAGTATTAGTAGAGATACATCGTCGAAGGGAATATATGTATTATGCGTGAGACAGATTCATCAACTGCACAGGTGAAAGATGTGCCACAACCCGTTCCAGCCTATTCAAAAGTACGTACTCTTATTCTTTCTAATGCGTTTGCGTTGGGGGCAGGTTTTGTCGCAAGTCTCGTGACGGTATGCGTCATGAGTATTCTGCGCGTTGCGGCTGGTATTCCAACGCCCGTTGAGTTGTTCAGCTATTATGTGCTGAAACATTTAACTGCTCCTAAGTTCGTAGATTTGCAGGTTGCCTTTTCGCCAAACTCGAAAACGACTCCACTTGGACTTGCCGTGCTTGGCATGATTGCGGCTGGCACAGTCATAAGCTTGTTGTATGCCCCACTTGTGCGCTTGCGTTTGCCACTAGAGAGCTATCGCCCACGACGACGTGAATGGCTCATTGCGCTTATCATTGGACTCGTATTGGCATTGATTGCCGCTATCCTGTTTCAAGTGGAGTTGCGCCAAAACCAATTCGGATTTCCTATACTGACAGCAACCCTGCTTTCAATTCTCGGTCTCTTGCTCGACTTTGGAGCATATGCCGTTGTGCTTCCCCTTGCCTATCGTGCGCTTCTCCCGAAGCAAGCTGTCGCGGGTAATCCTGTAGCTGGGCGCAGGTTGCTCTTGTCACGAGTTGGTGTTACCGCATTAGGCGTAGGAGCAGCGGCGGGAACGGCAGGGGCGATAGGTCAGTTTCTTAAAGGCTATACAAGCTATGATGGCACGCGTACCCCTTCGCCACAGCACGTGACATCGCCAATCACACCCAACGACCAGCATTACGTGGTGACGCAAAACACTGTTGACCCAACGGTTAACCCTGATCTATGGCAATTGGAAGTGACGGGTTTGGTAAACAAGCCGGGTACATACAGCTATGACGCACTGCAAAAATTACCCTCAACGTCACGTGCCATTACGCTTGAATGCATCTCGAATGAAGTCGGGGCGCATCTTATGAGTACCGCCGTGTGGCAAGGTGTGACGCTTAGTACATTGTTAGAGCAACATGGAGGCACAACCAGTGCTGCCAAGTACGTCGCGTTCTACAGTGTCGATGGTTATACCGTCAGCTTACCGTTGGCAGAGGTTCTTGACGCTGATGCGCTCCTCGCATGGCGCATGAACGGTGAGGTCTTGCCAATACGTCACGGCTTCCCATTGCGCGTGCTGGTTCCTGGTCGCTACGGAGAAGAGAATCCGAAGTGGTTGACGCGTGTTGAATTGACCGATCATTTTGTCGGTGGCCTTTACTCTGATCAAGGCTGGTATAATGGTCCTTTACATCTCACCAGCCGTATTGATCGTCCAGTAGGGAAGATCGCGGCTGGACATTCCGTTGAGGTTGGTGGCATCGCCTTCGGTGGTAGTCTGGGTATTCAAAAAGTTGAAGTCAGTACAGATACAGGCTCTACATGGAATGTGGTAACGCTACAACCGCCTCTGTCAAAAGATGCATGGGTGCTCTGGACATGGCAGTGGACGCCCCCCACGGCTGGCAAATACATGCTCATGGTTCGTGCCACAAACAGTAAGGGAGAATTGCAGGAAGAAAAGAAGCAAGGAACGGTCCCCGGTGGCTCGAAAGGTTATGATATAGTGCAGGTAGAGGCTGTCTAGTGATATAGTAGTAGGAACCATGTTAACAGTGTAACAAATTTATCAGGAAGTGCCTGTAGGGGTCTAATTCTATTACACCTTCGTGGCGATTAACAATCTCCACAGGATTGGTGAAGCATTTCAACAATCCTTCCACATAGTCAATTGGGGTGTAATAGAATTAGACCCCTACAGATGACGTATCTCATGAATTTGTCAAATCACATAACGTAATTTCCACCACAATGTCAAATGATGTATCAGGTTCGATTTGTGAAGGGATGGGATGCACACTATGAC
>CAXTWV010000290.1:2046-6531 GCA_964248005.1 uncultured Ktedonobacteraceae bacterium
CGCCCAAAGATGGGTTAGGGTCTATGTTGAGGCAAGGAATCGTCGCTGGCATGTTGCCGCGCCGCTACCCCCATCTTTGGGCGCAATGAATTGCCGCCCCTACCGAGACAAAGAATCGCACGTGATTTGTGAAGGAATGGAACACACTATGACCGCAACGACGCACAATAATATACGCCTGTATGGAGCTGATTGGTGTAGCGATTGCAAACGTAGCAAGAAATTTTTAGGTGAGCAACGTATCCAATACCAATATATCAATATTGAGCATGACCTGGATGGACAGGCTTTTGTACAGAAGGTGCAAAACGGGGGGATGAGCATCCCGACGATTGTGTTTGATGACGAGTCTGTGCTGATTGAGCCATCGAACTCGCAATTGGCGGCGAAGCTTGGTCTGGATATCAAGGCTAAGTGTGAGTTCTACGATCTCATTGTCGTTGGTGGTGGTCCAACCGCGCTCACAACAGCAATTTATGCGGCGCGTGACGGTTATGATGTATTGGTCATTGAACGCAGTGGTCTCGGTGGGCAAGCAGGTATCACCGAACGGCTCGACAACTATCCAGGCTTTCCAGAGGGCGTCACGGGTGCTGAGTTCGCGGAACGCGTGATCGAGCAGGCGAAACGCTTTGGCGTCGAACTGCTCTCTGCACAGAACGTTGTACATATTGGTACTGATCTGGATAAGCATTATGTCGAAATCGACACAGGCACCAAATATCGCTGTAATGCCATCCTGCTCGCTACTGGCTCAGTCTACAAACGGCTTGGCGTGCCAGGAGAAGAAGATTTTATTGGTGCAGGTGTGCATTTTTGTGCTACCTGTGACGGTCCTTTTTACAAGGGACGTGAAGTCATGGTGATTGGTAGTGGCAATAGTGCCGTTGAAGAGGCGGCATTCCTAACGCGTTTCAGTCCAAAAGTAACGATACTTGCCCGTGGTGAGAAACTCTCGGCAAGCAAGGTCGCGGCGGAAAAAGCGTTGCACTCACCAACGATGGAGGTACGCTTCAATACGGAAGTCGTCGAGTTCAAGGGTGAGCATAACCGTATGGATACGGTTGTCGTTCGAGACCGCAAAACAAACAAGACGGAAGAACTGCATCCTGCAGGAGTGTTCGTGTTTATTGGTCTGTCCCCTAACAGTGAATCATTCAAAGACGTAGTGGCGAGCGATGAACTCGGCTTTGTGATCACAGGTATAGACCTGCAAACAAAAACACCCGGTATCTTTGCCGCAGGTGATGTACGTGCGGGTAGCACAAAGCAACTGGTCAGCGCGGCTGGTGAAGGTGCGACCGTGTGGCATGGCATCCGTGAGCACTTGGTTAGTCACGCCGAGGGGTAATAAATAATAGAAAAACAGAAATCACAAATGTAGGGGTCTAATTCTATTACACCCTTTTGCCTAATCGAGAATGTTCGAGGACATATGCAACGCTCCATCAAATCCTCAAACATGGTCGATTGGGCAAAGGGTGTAATGAATTAGACCCCTACCGTGGTCGTATAATTCTAAGGTGTTATCGTTTTGTATGCCTCGCACCTGCTCTGCTGGTCATAAAAGAGAGATGGTCGATCATTTTCAGACAACACTGGCTGGAACGAAGGAGCAGCATATCGTGATATGTCAGGGTATATCGAAAAAGTTCATGTATTGTCAATAATGCTTATAACAGTGACAACCGAAGATAGAATTGTAGCCACGCAATCAATTGCGTGGCTACAATTCTATCTTCGGTTGTCACTGTTAGTGAAATGTTACAGTAGCCCCTGGCTCTGTAAGAACTTTGTCGCGACTTGTTTCACTGCTTGTGAGACGGAGGTACCAGCCGCTTTCGCGGTTGCTACCTGTCCTTGAAGTTGGATGCTCACAGCGGTGGTCAGCTTTGGTGCTAACGGGTTAAGAGCAGCCGAGATACCTGGGTCGCTCTGTAGTGTCGAGTCACGAACCAATGGAGCAGGGTGGAACTCAGGGAAGCCATGCTTGTCGTCAGTAAGGAAGATGTCACCCTGTGTTGTCACCGAACCATCGGTGGTATAGCACTCTGTTACGGCGGCATCACCACTCTTGATAGCCGAAAAGCCAATCGAGTAGTCTACCTTTTTTATAGACTTGAAACTGCTGGTGTCGAAACCGTATTGAGTTTTTAATCCGTCAATAAAGGTCACGCCATCGCTCTGAGTTGCCAGTGTCAAATTCTTTACCTGTGGCGCGAGGTCTGAGAGTGTCTTCGCTCCTAACTTGGTTGATTGCGCTTGTGAGGTACACAGAGCATAGCCATCATTCAAGGGGGAGTAGTCGAGCCACGTGATTTTGAACATCGACTCGTAGGCAGACTTAACTGCATTGTAGTCCTTTGCTGGGTCATAGGATGACTTGATATTGAGAATATTCAAGCCAGTCGCGGTAAATTCTGGGTAGATATCAATCGCCCCACTTTTGAGAGCGGCATTAAGCGTAGGAGTCTGCCCAAGTGCGAGCTTTGGTGTGACCTGATAGCCAGCCTTTTGTAGCAATAGCACATACATCTCGCCTAAAAGCTGTGCTTCTGGATCGAGCTTGCTACCAACTATTATCGGCACCTTTGTTGAGCTACCGCCACCAGTCGTACCGCCACCAGTTGTGCTGCCACCACAGGCTGCCAGTAGCACCAGTGAGAGCATGGCGAAAACCGCCAGCGTTTTTGCTCGCAATGAGCGCGTAAGAAAAGACATTGTTTTCTCCTAAAATTTACTAAGAACGAAATACGATTACACTTTGAGCGCGGGTGACATGACAGGGGCAAGCCCTGTCACTACTATACATGGACTGCGTGGCAAAGCCACGCATGATGGGAGTATAGTAGTGACAGGGCTTGCCCCTGTCATGCTCCCACCTGTCATGCTCCCACTGTCCAATGACTTCTACACTTTGAGAACTTCTGCACCCTCGTCAAGTCGAAGGCCAACAGGGGTAACTCTGCGTTGGAGCCAGCCCATAAACACCTCGACGATGATGGCGAAGACCGCCACCGCGAGTGCGCCTGCGATGAGTTCTGGATAATTGAATACAGAAATGCCATCGACGATATAATCGCCGTAGCCACCTGCCCCAATAAATGCCGCGAGTGTCGCCGTAGCCACAATTTGCACTGCCGTAGTGCGTACTCCTGCCGCAACAAGTGGTAAGACAAGGGGCGTTTGTATCTTCGTCACAATTTGCCACGTCGTCATACCCATGCCTCTCGCGGAGTCGATCATGGCAGGATCAACACCACGAATGCCTGTGTAGGTGTTCAACAGCACAGGTGGGATACCTACTATAATCAACGCGATGAGCGTAGGTTTCAGGCCGAGGCCGAAAAAGGGTACAAACACAATCAATGTGGCGATTACAGGAATAGCACGTAGCAAGCCGCTCACATTTACCGCGAGAAACGCGAGAAATGAGTTGCCCGACACGGCTGAACCGAGTAGGACACCAATAATCACCGCTCCTACTATTGAGATCGCGCAAATTTGCAGGTAGATAAGCGTTTGCCCTAGAAAATTGTTTTTCGGGTCAAGGATAAAGCTGAGAACAGCCATACGATTTTATACCCCCTTTCTACGCTACCGAGAGTGCGGTGCGTCCTCGGTTGAGGGCTACCTGCAAGGACAACAATAAGATGTCAGCAATGACGGCGAAAAGCGCGATGAGGATAGCACCGCCGACAACCGCATCCGTATCGCCACTGGCAATATTTTGGAAGATCAGGTTGCCAAGGCTCGTTTGCCCCACCAGTGATGCCAGAGCCGCGATACCCACCGTTGTCACCGTGGCGATGCGCACACCCGCGATAATCACGGGTAATGCCAAAGGCAATGTGACGCGAATCAGCAGTTCCCACGGTGTCATACCCATTGCCCGTCCAACTTCAATTAGAAGCGGGTCAACACCACGTATGGCGGTCGTCGTGTTGCGAATGAGGACAAGTTGGTTATAGAGCACCAACGGAATAATGGCGGTCGCGGGCGAGATACCTGTGATGGGAATGAGCAATGCGAAGGCCGCGATACTCGGAATCGTATAAAGTAGACCCGCAATGGTCGTCGCTGGCAGGTAGAAACGCGTATAACGTGCTAATACTATGCCAAGAGGTATGGCAATAATCAGCGAAATCAGCATAGTGATACCAACCAGATACAGGTGTGCAAAAAACAGGTTGGGAATACTATTTGGGTCCGTCAAGTCGTAGTTGTATGGCTGGAATATATAGTGCATAAACTCCCCTCGTGTGTACGCGAACTCGCGAATGAGCTAACGTACCGTATCTTCGACTTGCGGCACAGCATTATACTCTGGTTTGTTCTGTTGAGCACGGGTGATTTCGCGGTTAATGCTGGCAAGAGTGACGAAACCGAGGCGGTCTGAACCATCTTCTGAGTTTTGTACTGAAAGGGCGGGGGCATTGGTGGAGAGGAGTTTCAACATGGCGTCAAGCAGGGTAGCGTCGGCGG
>CAXTWV010000291.1:0-6490 GCA_964248005.1 uncultured Ktedonobacteraceae bacterium
AAAAGTCTTGACATGTGTTCCAACTACCCTCTATTATGAGGACGAGAGCAATGAATAGTAGAGATAGCGAAACAATAGAACGTTATGTCAAACCAAATATCACCTAGAGTAACTGAATATATTGAACGCGCAAAAAAAATATTGCTGTTTGAGCAACGCACGAACCATCAAGATCAGGCCATCAAACCTGGGGGGCTTGAGGTGTTCGCGACCCGTTGGGCAGAAGATACGACAACCGCTTATAAACAGGCTGGTATGAATGTTGCGCCTATTCACTCTTTTATGGAGTATTTAATAGGCTATCGCAAACAGGACCCGATGCAACGTGCCGCGAGTATACGCTCGGCGTTAGCTATTCTAAATGATATGAGTGGTGGCGAGACTCCTACGCGCCTCTCCTCGCCTTCCGCACAAGAACATGATGGCACACGCTCATTAGAAAGACCACAAGCACAACATGTACCCACCACTTCTAGTGCGGAAAAACCTACAAGTAGTGGCCTGTCTCAACCTAAGCCTGCACAGGTTTCACCACACATCCAGAAAGAAGTGGTGGAACCTGTGAAGCCAGCTTTGCCAGCACGCTCACCACAAAAAGCTGTGGCGGCAACACAATCAACCTCGCAATCGATTCGCCTGGAAGCGGGCATGACACAGGGTCATACGGTGATGACGCTTTTGACCGCAGATGTGACCGCCGTTCCGGGTGTGGGTCCATCGGTGGCAACGAGACTACATGCATTGGGTATTCGCACGGTACGCGACCTGCTCTTTTATTATCCACGCGAACACCGCGACTATAGCAAACTAGAGAAGATCGCGAACATTCCTTTTGGTGAACTCGTGACGACGGTTGGCATGATTTGGGAGGTTGAGACCAAGCGCACTAGTGGTGGACGCTCTGTCACCGTCGCCACTATTTCGGATGATACGGGGAAGTTGCGTGTCTCCTGGTTTAATCAGGGTTATCTACAAAAACAATTGCTTGCCGCAAAAGGCTCATACCTCGTGGTGACAGGCATCAAGCAACGCTTTGGCAATAAAGTTGAGTTTTCGGTACGCACACATGAACTCCCCGATTCAGGTGACTTACTCAATACAGGACGCCTCGTACCCACATATTCATTGACAGAAGGACTTCACGCCAAGACACTGCGACGTTTCACCAAATGGGTGGTAGATCGTTATGCCGCGATGCTGCCCGACCATTTGCCACCGATGATACGTGCCGCGGGACAGCTTTTGCCCCTGCCTGATGCAATCTCGCACATTCATTATCCCGAAAGTGAGGAGATGCTTGCCGCCGCACGTCGCCGCCTTGCGTTTGACGAATTGTTCTTAATTCAGCTAGGTATGCAGGAGCGGCGTAGTCGTTGGAAGCAGCAGGTGGAACAGGGCAACGCCTTCTCGGTTGACCTCGGCAAGATTTTTATTGATGCTCCTACTTCTCAAAGCGTGACGATAGTAGAGTCGCAACCGATAGGGACTACGCTCTGGTCAACGGTTGCGACTGAAGAACCATTCGAGGCCACGCTACCCTTCAAGTTCACGAACGCGCAGCGTCGTGTGCTGCATGAGATATTTCAAGACCTTGAGCGTACACAACCTATGTGTCGTCTTCTACAAGGTGATGTCGGTGCGGGTAAAACAGCGGTTGCTGCTGCGGCTCTCTATATGGCTGCCATCAACGGTTATCAAGGGGCTATCATGGCTCCGACGGAACTGTTGGCGGAACAACATGCGCGTAGTATTGGCGCGATGCTTGAACCATTTGGCATTCGGACCGTGCTTCTTACGGGCAGTTTGAAGCAACGTGAACGGACGATGGGTCGAGCCGCCCTCGAAAGTGGCGAGGCGACTGTTGCTATAGGTACACATGCGCTAATTCAGGAGGATGTCGCCTTCGCAAAACTTGGTCTGGTTATCATCGACGAGCAGCACCGTTTCGGGGTTGAGCAGCGCGATGCATTGCGACAAAAGGGCTATCATCCTCATATGCTTGTTATGACAGCGACGCCCATTCCCCGTACACTCGCCCTCACGCTCTATGGTGATCTCGATGTGTCGATTATCGACCAACTTCCACCCGGACGCCAAAAGATTATCACACGTTGGCGCACTGGGGCGCGTCGTGCTGAAGCGAACACAACGATTGTGCATCAGGTTGAGGAGGGGCGACAGGCGTTTATCATCTGCCCTTTAATTGAGGAGTCCGAGACGCTGGCGGTCAAAGCTGCTACGAGCGAATATGAACGCTTGAAGGTTGAGGTTTTTCCGTATAAACGGTTAGGCTTGCTCCATGGAGCAATGAAGGCGGTTGATAAAGACGCGGTGATGCGTCAATTCCGCGATCACGAACTAGATATTCTCGTGGCAACCTCGGTAATCGAGGTTGGCATCGACATTCCAAACGCAACGGTGATGGTGATCGAGGATGCAGACCGTTTTGGTCTGTCGCAACTCCACCAATTTCGCGGACGTGTTGGGCGCGGAAAGCATCAATCTTATTGTTATGTTTTAAGTGCCGATGCAAGTATCAGTGCGCAGGAGCGGCTCGGCGTCTTTCAGGATACCGACGATGGTTTCAAGCTCTCGGAAGAAGATTTGCGGCTCCGTGGTCCCGGCGACTTCTTTGGTGTGCGGCAGAGTGGTATGCCAGAACTGCGTATGGCAAGTTTGAGCGACACACCATTGGTAGAACTCGCTGGCTCACTTGCCGAAAAACTGTGGGAAAGTGACCCCTATCTCCGCAAGCCAGAACATGCTGCACTCAGAGAACGGATGCATCTCTTCTGGCAGAACTTTGTTGGGCATTAATATTCTTCATCGTGGTGTGGAGCAAAAAAGCCAACGGACGCCCACAAGGGGCTAGCCCTACTATACACGGCGTGCAAAGCACGCAAGAGCGTCATATAGTAGGGCTAGCCCTTGTGGGCGTCCGTTTGTACCACATCAACCTCCACACCATGATGAACTTCCCTATTGCTGAATACGAGTTCGTATGGTTTAATAAGAACAATTCTCAGGTCATACGAATGTACAATGTTAGCATTCCAAAGGGGGGTTCCGCGTGAACAACGAGGAGAAGCACAGCCAACGTATCGCGGTCTATGCAGGGACCTTTGATCCTTTAACGATTGGGCATCTGGACATTGCGCGTAGAGCCGCCCGCTTATTTGACACGCTGATTGTCGCGGTCTACGCCTTTCCAGCAAAAAATCTGCTTTTCTCTGTTGATGAACGCTTAGAACTCTGGCAAAAGGTTGTTGTCACCGAAGAATTAACCAATATACGTATTGAGAAGTACACGGAACTCACCACAGATTTTGTGCATAAAGTAGGAGCCAACACCATAGTCAAAGGGTTACGCTCCCCAGGTGACTTTGAGGCAGAGCTACAACAAAATTTTATGAATCGGAAATTAGCACCCGATATAGAAACGGTCTGTCTCCTGACCAACCTTGAACACCTTTTTGTCAGTTCGTCTTTGATAAAAGAAGTTACACGCTTGGGTGGAAATGTCACAAACATGGTACCAGCGGTAGTATTGGAAGCACTGCAAGAAAAATATAGGGCAAAGTAATGGACATCCTCTATCTTTTAGATCGTCTGGAAAATCTGATTGCGAGTAGTCGTAGAATGCCTCTAGTGAACCAGATTCTTCTCAAAGAGTCCGATATTCTGAGTGTCATCGACGAGATGCGCACGGTTATCCCCGATGAAATTCAACAGGCACGGCGCATTGTACAAGACAAAGAGCGTATTCTCTCGCAGGCAAACGCAGAGGCGGCGAATATTGTATCACGTGCGCGAGCTGAGTCCGAACGGGCGATGAATCGTGAGGGATTGCTACGATCCGCCGAGGGTCGCTCACAAGAACTGATACGACAAGCAGAAGAGCAGGCACAAGAACTGGTGCGGCAGGCGAAAAGACATACAGAGCATCTGCAAAACGATGCCGATGCCTACGTTTCTGAAACACTTCATGGCCTTAAAGAACATCTAACAAGCATCGAAACCGAGGTAAGCCGCACTATACTCAGCATTGATCGAGGCTTAGAGAGTATCGCCTCACAAGGTGCTGAGGAGGACGCCAACGAAGAAGATATCTCATTTGAAGCGTATGATGATGACGAAGAAGATGACGAACTACAGGAACTACAGGAACTACAGGAAGAGATACAGCCACGTCGCGCGTCACTTGCTAATGACACTATTGGTGGGCCAACGTTTCCATAATGACTTGACACTCTGTTACGGCTTGTCTATAATAGATTGGCACCAGTAGAGACGCTCAGATTGTGCATACTGCATTACCTGGCCTATTTTACCCATTTCATACTTGGTATCTCATTGAAAGGATTGCAGTTTCATGATCTATAATGTGGCGCAACTTATGAAGTCTCCAGTGGGGACCTCATTGATAGCAGATATTAATGAAAAGAATGTCCAGCTCGACGAAGACTTAAAGGTCGTCGGCCCAATCGTCGGCGAAGTACGTATGCGTCGCGTCAATCAGGGCTTATTGGTTGATGGCACGGCAGATGTTACCCTTGAACTCACATGCACTCGCTGCTTGAAACAATTTGAGCAAACGATGCATCTACCCTTTGAGGAACGCTTTTACCCAACGATAGACATCATAACAGGGATGCCACTTCCACCCATCGAGGAGGAAGATGTGTTTCCTATCGACGACCATCATCTGATCGACCTAACAGAGGCGATACGACAGGACGTATTGCTCGAACTACCAATGGTCACATTGTGCCAGGAAGATTGTGCTGGACTCTGCTCACAATGTGGGCGTGACCTCAATCTTGGCCCTTGCGATTGCAAACCAGAAGAGGTTGATGAGCGTTTCAGTGCCTTGAGCGCGTTACTACAAAAAGACGTACAATAAACGAACAGCAGAACACGAGTAGATAGACCTGGGTATGCATCCAGGACACATTACTGGTGGAAGAGGAGAACATACACATGGGAGCATTACCAAAGCAACGCACGTCGCCTGCTCGTCAGGGAGACCGCCGTTCACATCATCATTTGACCACGCCACAGTTGGTCGCTTGCCCAAACTGCAAGCGTCCTCGCTTGTCGCATCACGCTTGCCCCAATTGCGGGCAATATCGTGGGCGTCAGGTGTTTGTGCCACGCGCCAGAAAGCAGTAAGACGGCAAGAGACGGCGTTCTTTTCTCCACGAAGGAGCAGGGCGTCGTCTCTTTATACAAAGTAGAATAGAATATATGACGACAAAAGTCGCCTTTCTCTTTCCAGGGCAAGGAAGCCAGGCAGTAGGCATGGGTGCCGATGTTTTCGCCGCGTCCCCGGCAGCCAAGCACGTCTTTGAGGCTGTTGATGAGGCAGTAGGTATTCCACTTAGTACACTCTGCTTTCAAGGACCTGAAGAAACGTTACGCGAAACGATCAATGCTCAACCAGCCATTGTCACCGTCAGCCTCGCCATTCTCGCCGCATTTCAAGAAGCACTGACTCTTCCAACTCCGCATACGCCATCATGGACGTATCCGCTTGTGCCGAATTATACGGCGGGACACAGTGTTGGTGAGTATTCAGCTCTGGTCGCGTCGGGTGCGCTCGATCTCAAGCAAGCCGCTCTATTAGTGCGTGAGCGTGGTCGCTTGATGCATACAGAGGGAACACTCTGTCCAGGCGGCATGGCAGCAGTCATAGGCATGGATGATGAACACTTGCAAGCCGTGTGCCAGGATGCAACACAACAGATACAGCAAGAGCTAGCAGGCGAACAGCCCAATGGTACTACTTCGAGGCATCCAGGACTAGGGCAGGTGGCTGTAGCAAATTATAATGCACCAGGACAGATTGTCATTTCAGGTGAGCAAAGAGCATTAACACGAGCCTCTGAACTGGCAAAAGAACGTGGTGCGAAACGCGTTATCCCGCTCGCGGTAAGTGGCGCATTTCATTCACCCGTGATGCAACCTGCGGCAACAGGGCTAGCGCAAGCGGTCGATGCAGCTAATGTACACGATGCCACTATTCCAGTTATTGGCAATATCGAGGGAACCGCATTAGTCACGGCACAGGATATACGCCAGGAACTGACACAACAGATTGCGTCCTCTGTACAGTGGGTACGTACCGTCGAGTACATGGTCAACGCAGGGGTCACGGTCTTTGTTGAGATCGGTCCAGGGCAGACCTTGACGGGTATGGTGAAACGCATCGTCAAGGGTGCCACCACACTTACAATAGGCACCCAGGCCGAGATTGAGAAGGCGGTGAGCCTTGTGCGTGAAATGGGTCTTGTTCACGGTGTATAATGCAAAGTAAACGTCGTCAAGTAGCAGTGTTAATGGGTATCAGGGCGTCCGTAAGGGGAACGCCCCTCCCATACGACGCAAACGCATGAGCACCGCTTCGTGTATGGGAGGGGCGTTCCCCTTGCGGGCGCCCTGGTTTAACTGGGATGGCTTGGTTACAGTAGTGATATAATCGCAATAGGAG
>CAXTWV010000292.1:0-6470 GCA_964248005.1 uncultured Ktedonobacteraceae bacterium
TTTTCGTACTTCGGATTGTGGAGGCATCCATGAATATGACTGATCCAATTGCGGACATGCTCACGCGTATTCGCAATGCGGTCACAGCACGACATACACGAGTGTTGATTCCCGCGTCGAAAATGAAGCTGGCTATCGCACGGGTGTTAAAAGAAGAGGGCTACATTAAGGATATCGAAATCCTGAAAGATAACCCACAGGGAACAATTCGTATTACGTTACGTTACGCAGAGAAGTCGCCAGTGCTGACAAACCTCAAGCGTGTTAGCAAACCTGGTTTACGCGTCTACTCGAAGCGTACCGATATCCCACGAGTCCGTGGTGGTTTGGGGATATCTATTGTATCGACGCCAAAGGGAATCATGACTGGTAGCAGTGCCTATCATCAGGGTCTCGGTGGAGAAGTCGTCTGCTACGTTTGGTAGACAGGAGGGATAGCATGTCTCGTATTGGACGCGCTCCGATTACTGTGCCAGCAAAAGTGCAGGTAAACTGGACCGAAGGCAATTTGGTTACAGTCAAGGGACCGAAAGGCGAACTTTCACAGCAGGTCGATCCCGCCTTGTCACTCTCGCTCGAAGATGGCACACTCTCGGTCACTCGACCTTCAGATAGCAAAGAACACAAGGCCAAGCATGGTTTGTACCGTACATTGGTCAACAACATGGTGCTTGGAGTAACAACGGGCTTCACCAAGCAACTAGAAATCCACGGCGTTGGCTATCGTGCCGCCAAAGTGGGTGAAAATCTGGTTATCCAGGTAGGCTACTCTCATCCAGTAGAGGTGCAACCACCGGCTGGTATCTCGCTATCTGTTGATGGTGTCGATGCGGCAACAAAGGCAACAAGAGTTAGTGTTACTGGCATTGACAAACAACTGGTTGGACAGGTTGCGGCAGTAATCCGCAACGTGCGTAAACCAGAACCCTACAAAGGCAAGGGCATTCGCTACACAGGCGAGGTTGTACGTCGCAAGGCTGGTAAAGCTGGTAAAGTCGGCGGCAAAAAGAAATAGGGATGTAAGGAAGGCTAAGAGAAACGTAGTGCCGACCACGTATCTCAGTCTATCCTTCCTTCATCGCTTAGTACACGAAAGGGGAGAAGTGAGAGCTATAGTAGGCTTTCACTCCTTGAACTATGATTAAACGATTTCACGCAAATCAGGCACGGCTGCGGCGGCACCAGCGTATGCGCAACCATTTGGAAGGCTCACAGACGCGTCCGCGTTTGAACGTATTCCGCAGTGGACAGCATATCTACGCTCAGGTTATTGACGATACAACTGGCAATACACTGGTCGCGGCCTCATCACTCGATGAGAGCATACGCTCATTTCAGCCAGCACAGCCGCAACAGCAAGAAGAAGAGACAAAAGAACCGACCCTGTTGGAACGCGTTGGCGGTGCAGTGCAGTCTGTGGTAGATGCCGCGACCGATGCTCTCCCCACTGGCAAAGCAAAGAGTGCCAGGAGTGAGAGGGCAGCACCTGCGAAAAACACACCACAAAAGGGTGGCAGGGCTGGTGGGACGGCAGCTCCAAAGGTAAATCTTCCAGCAGCTCAGAAGAACGCGCCTAAAACACCTATTGAGGCACTGGCTGCTATTGCGAATAATAGAAAAGTCGCGATCTCACGTGAAGTAGGCAAACTTGTGGCGCAACGTGCAAAAGAACAGGGAGTTAACAAGGTCGTCTTTGATCGCGGTGGATATGCCTATCATGGACGTATCGCTGCATTAGCTGAAGGCGCTCGTGAAGCGGGCCTGGACTTCTAGGTGCGATAAATCGTGCCCCTACAAAGGAAAAAGAAACGTATGGCAAGAATAGACGCTACAAAACTGAACCTTGAAGAAACAGTGGTTGAAGTCAGCCGTGTCTCCAAGGTGGTCAAAGGCGGTCGCCGCTTCAGCATTCGCGCGTTGGTCGTTGTTGGTGATCACAATGGCTATGTCGGCTTCGGCTTTGGCAAAGCAGGTGAGTACACCGAGGCTATTCGTAAAGGTGTTGAGGATGCCAAGAAGCACCTGACACAGGTCCCTCTGGCTGGCACGACCATTCCATTTATGGTGAAGACAAACTTTGGAGCCTCCGAAGTTCTGCTTAAGCCGGCTGCTCCGGGTACTGGCGTTATCGCTGGTGGTGCAGTACGTGCTGTAATGGAGTCTGCGGGTGTCAGAGACATTCTTACAAAGACACTTGGCAGCACCAATAAGGCGAACACCGTGCAGGCATGTATTAAGGCTCTGCGCGAATTGCGCTCGCCGGATACCGAGGCACTACGTCGCGGCAAAACCGTTGTGGATATTGTCGGTAAGAAGCAGGCCGAGCGTATCGCAATAGCAAACGCAAACGCGGCGGAGCAGGCAGCCGCCATGCGTGCCGCACGCGAAGAAGAGGCACGTGAGACACGAGCAACATCGAACCGAGGCAGGTCCGGTGGCGACCGTAATGATCGCGGCGACCGTCGTGGCGGCGGTGGCAATACTGGTGGCTCGAACGACCGTCGCGGTGGCGGCGGTAGTGGAGACCGTCGTGGCGGCGGTGGCGGCGGTAGCCGTCGATAGGAGCAGGACAATGGCAAAACTACGGATAAAATGGGTACGTAGCTCGATTGGCTACCCACAGGACCAGAAAGATACAATTAAAGCCTTAGGCTTGCGTAAGCTTCAGCGTACAGTTGAACACGAAGATAATCCCGCCATACGTGGGATGGTTCGCAAAGTCGTTCACCTGTTGCAGGTAGAGGAGGTCGTCAATGAAACTCTCTGATTTGCGACCCGCTCCTGGTTCGCATGTACATGAAAAGCGCGTCGGACGTGGACACGGCACTGGTCGTGGCAAGACGGCAGGACGTGGCACAAAAGGACAAAAGGCACGTACTGGTGGCAAAGTGCATCGCGCATTTAACGGTGGTCAGACACGTCTCTCGAAGCGTTTAGGCTTTAAGCGCGGTCTCGGTAATAGCAATACTGCCTTCCGCGATAACTACGCGATTGTGAACATTGACGAGCTGGCGTCGATTGACACCACGCTCACCGAGATCAGACCAGAAGACCTCGTTACTGCTGGTTTTATGACGCCTGCTAAAGGGCGTGGGTTGGTCAAGGTACTTGGTGATGGCGAACTCGACCGTGCTTTAACCGTTCATGCGCACAAGGTTTCAGCCAGTGCCCGCACGAAGATCGAAGCTGCTGGGGGCAGAATCGAGATCATTCCAGTGCATACGTATGAGCAGACCAAGCGTAAGAAGGTAGACAAGAACGCTCCCGCCGCTCAAGCTACTGGGGCATCAGCCTCAACTGTTCCACAGCAGGAGAGCTAATAAAGTAGCCAGGAGGTCAGGGAGTAGAACTCCCTGGCACCTGGCACGTATGATATATATTGCACACGCATTTCTGTCGTTCGTTGTAGTATTTTTTCTGTATATCTTCGTCTATGTCATTCTTTGGATAAAAAGCGAAGAAAACTTATGTCAAATGCGATTGTAGAAGGAGTCTTCTATGTGGGAACGACTGCGAAGTATCTGGACCGTTCCTGATCTGCGCAATAAGATTCTCTTCACGTTAGCGATGCTGCTGGTGTTCCGCGTTCTTGCGCACATCACCGTTCCGCTAACGGCGGCGGAGAAGAGTACACTACTCGGTCTCTTTTCTAATAGTAGCAAGAGCAAGGACCTTGGTCAGTTGCTCGGCTTGCTCGATGTATTCTCAGGCGGGTCGTTGCAGACGTTTTCTATTGTCGCGTTTGGAGTGTATCCATACATCACGGCAACGATTGTGATGCAGCTACTGCAACCAATTATCCCTGCCTTGCAGAATTTGTCAACACAGGGCGAGGCTGGTCGTCTCCGCTTTAGCCAGATTACGCGCATCATTACCGTACCGCTTGCTCTCTTGCAAGCACTAGGGCAGTGCGCCATCTTCCAGCAAGCGGGTGTGCTGACCAATTTCAGTCTTGTTGATCCCAAGTATGCATTGGAGACCTTCTCCATTTTGATTGCCTTGACCACTGGCACAATGATTCTAGTGTGGATTGGTGAATTGATTACGGAGAATGGTATCGGTAACGGTATCTCGATCATTATCTTTGCGGGTATTGTGAGTCGCTTACCGGGATTTGTGCAATCAGGTTATCTTGCCGCGACATCGAGTGGTGGCACGAGTGGTGGTGTTATTAGCATCGCTGTCTTCTTGATAATTGGTTTGATTACCATTCTTGGTGTTGTGTACATCTACCAGGGGCAACGCCGCATTCCCGTGCAGTATCCGACAAAGCGACAAGTGGGACGTGGTATGCTGGTTGGCTCAGCCCAGACAACATACATTCCTATGCAGGTAAACAGCGCGGGTATGATTCCACTCATCTTCGCGCAGTCGATGCTCATCTTTCCCGCAGTGCTGTCACGCTATCTTACAGCCAGTACAACACCGTGGCTGAGCGCGACCGCATCGTTTATTGGTACCTATATCGTAAATACGAGTACGTGGTGGTACTGGCTGATCTACTTTGTTTTGGTAGTGGCCTTTACCTACTTCTATGCCTATGTTGTGTGGCAACAGCAGAATATACCAGAGAGCTTGCAGAAGCAGGGAGCGTTCATTCCAGGCTACCGTCCTGGCGAACCGACCAGCAAGTACCTGTATGCTATTCTTAACCGTATCACGCTGGCTGGAGCATTGTTCCTGGGCCTCATCGCGGTTCTGCCGTTTCTCTCGCGTGTAGGCGCGAATCAATTGTTGGGTAGTGCGTCGATCCTCATCGCTGTTGGTGTGGTGTTGGACACAATTCGGCAACTTGAAGCTCAAATGGTCATGCGTAACTATTCCGGCTTCTTGTCATAATGAGTGGGCGCGGCTGTTCGCGCCCAATGCTCATACCGTTCTATCGGGAGTTTCTTCATTGTGGCAACCTTGCAAGGATCGCTTTGAGTGCAATGACGCGCTCCCACGATATTACACCGGAGAAAAAACGTGAACATTATCCTATTCGGTGCGCAGGGGTCAGGGAAGGGAACACAGGCTGATAAACTTGCAGAAGCTTTAGGTATTCCCCACGTTGCTAGTGGGGACCTGTTCCGTGATGCGATCAAAGCCGAGTCCGATTTAGGACGTAAAGCGAAGGAATATATCGATCAAGGAAAACTGGTTCCTGACGATATTACCGTGAAAATGGTTCTTGACCGCATCAAAGAGCCAGATTGTACGCCCGGAGTGCTGCTAGACGGCTTCCCACGTACAATCGCGCAGGCCCATGCATTAGATGAAGGATTAGAGGCGAACGGCAGACACATTGATGTCGCTGTCTATCTGAATGTCCCACGTGACGTTTTGTTAAGTAGGCTTTCGGGAAGATACATTTGTCGGGCGCATCAGCACGTTTATAACATAAACACGAACCCACCGAAAGTCGCTGGGAAGTGTGATATAGATGGTAGCGAACTGTACCAACGTAGCGATGATACTGGTGACGCGGTACAGAGGCGGCTAGACATCTTTTTCAACGAGACAATCCGTCTGCTCGACTACTATCGACCACAGCACAAGCTATCAGAGGTCGATGGGAATCAGCGTATTGAGCAGGTGCAGCACGACCTCGTGAATGCTGTACAACACCACGGTGAGCAATAACGAGAGAACAAATCATGGCTGTAATTATAAAATCAAAAGAAGAGCGCGAGAAGATTCGGGCGACTGGACATATCGTTGCGGAGATGCTCGCGGAACTGCGTAACGCGGTTCATCCAGGGGTAACAACGCAAGAACTCGATACGCTTGGTGCAAAGTTGTTGAAGCACTACGGAGCCAAGTCTAGCGCATTGGGCTATCACGGTTATCCTGCATCGCTTTGTACGTCAGTAAATGAAGAAGTTGTACATGGCATTCCAGGGAAGCGCGTGCTAGTAGAGGGTGATGTCATCACCCTGGATTTTGCCGCGAACTACAATGGCTGGCATGCGGACTCAGCAATCACTGTTCCTGTGGGTGAGGTGTCTCCTGAAGTGCAACGTCTCCTCAAGGTGACGGAAGATGCACTCTATCGAGGCATCGCGGCTGCACGTGCAGGAAATCGTTTACATGATATCGGGCGAGCGGTACAGCAATTCGTGGAGGCCGCAGGGTTCTCGGTTGTACGTAACTATGGTGGGCATGGTGTTGGTCGGAGTATGCACGAAGACCCACAGGTGCTCAACTATGTTGAGGCAGGATACCCTAACTCCGTTCTCAAGCCGGGTATGGTGGTTGCTATCGAGCCGATGGTCATCGCAGGCGCGAAGAAGACGCAGGTGCTTCCTGATGAATGGACCGTTATCTCGGCTGATAAAACCTACACGGCACATTTTGAACACACGGTGGCAATCACCGAGGGCGACGCCGACATTCTAACACGGTAATGGAGATTAACGAAATAACGTGGTAATAAGACCCACGGACGCCCACAAGGGGCTACCCTACTATACACGGTGGGCGTAGCC
>CAXTWV010000293.1:0-1200 GCA_964248005.1 uncultured Ktedonobacteraceae bacterium
CCGTCAACTTATCTCGAAATCCATAATGCGTGTTATGAAGCGTACAACGCCAACCCGCTTGCGTTCGCGATTATCGAGATTACCACGAGTTTTGTCCTGGGCAAAGGCGTTACAATTGCCGCGAATGACCCGACTGTACAACGCATCTTGCTGGACTTCTGGAATGATCCCGACAATCATATGGAGACACGCGTGTACTCTTTATGCACTGAACTCTCCCTCTATGGCGAGCAGTTCGTGCGCTACTATGTGAACAGGATGAATGGACGAGTCAAGATTCGCCAGATCGACCCTTCGATCATTGATGAGATTGAGACCGATCCTGACGATATCGAAACAGTGCTGCGCTTCCATAAACGTGCTGTTGGACCAAGTGCTACTATTCCGGGGAATCCAGCACCTGTGACGATACGTGATCAACCAAGTTTTGAGGGTGAATGGTTTCAAGCTGGTACTGAGGTTGTACAGTTTTGTATCAACAAAGTCTCGAATGCGAAACGTGGCAAAAGTGATCTTGCCACGCTGCTACCGTGGCTCCGACGCTACAAAGATTGGCTCACCGACCGTGTACGTATCAACAAATATAAGGGAGCATTTTTGTGGGATGTGCGTTTACAAGGCGCGGATAAGAAAGCGATTGACCGCAAAAAGATGGAATATGCATACCCGCCCGAACCGGGCAGTGTGATTATCCATAATGAGTCAGAGGTGTGGTCTGCGGTCAAGCCAGAGATCAACGCGAACGAGGCCGCCGAAGATGGACGCGCAATAAAACTCATGTTGGCAGTTGGAGCACAGATTCCAGAGCATTTTCTAAGTGATGGCTCGAACGGGAATCGTGCAACTGCAAGCGAAATGGGACTGCCCACATTTCTCAAGTTTCAGCGTCGTCAGCATATTCTCCGTGCCATGCTACGTACTCTCCTTGATCGTGTATTGTTGGAAGCTCGTAAAGCAAAAGTTCTTGCTACAGATATCGACACGAGTTACGATATTCTTTTCCCCGAAATTGATGTTGCCGATTCTCAGACGCTTGCCAGTGCGACCCAATTACTTGTCACGGCTCTCACTGCTGCCAAGCAAGAAGGCTGGGTGAGCGATGAAACCGCCATGCGTCTGCTTTTCCAGTTCGCGGGTGAAGAGCTTGATGTTCACGAAGAACAGGAGCGTATCCGTACACAAAGCGAGGTGTAACATGCC
>CAXTWV010000293.1:1300-4061 GCA_964248005.1 uncultured Ktedonobacteraceae bacterium
CTGCTGGCATGTTGCCAGGAGGAAGCCATCTCCGCGTCTCATTACGACGCCTACGTTAGATATACAAAAGAAAGGTACAAGTACATGTCAGATATCCCAATGGATGAGAAGGAATGTCAACAAGACGTATTGCATCGCACCCACAAATGGCTCGACGCGTTGGAACAACGTATTGTTCTCTTGATGAATGCTAATGACATAACCGAGATGAAACCAGGAGAATGCGAACAGGCGATTAGCCGTCATCTTATGCTTATGCTACGATTGCTACAACTGCGTCAACAACACGCGCAGGCTGCGGCATCTCCTGGCGAACAAGCCCTATTGGATGCGATATTGCGTGGGATGGACGACGAATAAATGGCTATGTGCGATAATGTCTCGCGGTAGGGGCAGCAATTCATTGCGTCCAAAGATGGGGGTGGTGGGGCAACACGCCGACTGCGATGCGCATGCCTGACGCGAACCCCTCCCCGCCCATCTTTGGGCGCAATGAATTGCTGCCCCTACCGGGCGGTTATGCTACAATAAATAATAAAAGACATTCACTCAACGAAAGCAATATACATGGCAACCCTGCAACAAAAAACAACACTTCCTCCTGGACCGAGGTCACTTCCTGTATTAGGAAATTTACTCGATTTTGGGCATAATCAACTTGCGTTTGTGCAACGTATGCACGATACGTATGGTGATATGGTAACGATCCACATGGGCAAACGTCCCTTTGTGTTGCTGTTCAAACCAGAGTACATACGCTATCTTCTGACGGAGAATCCGCGTAACTTCAAAACATTACAAAGCGGTGGTGACTTGCCCGAAGTGCTAGGTGAGGGTCTTCTTACGATTGAAGGTGAGGCACATCGTCAACAGCGTCGTCTCGTGCAACCTGCGTTTCACAAAAAACGTGTCGAGAACTATGCGGACGACATGGTGCGCTTCACACAAGAGATGGTCGGGACGTGGCATGCCGATCAGGAAATAGATATCGCGCATGAGATGCAAACCTTGACGCTGCGTATTGTGGCAAAGAGTCTCTTTAACATCGAGCTTGCTAGTCAGGTCAACGCGCTTGGACAAAACTTTACGGGCATGATTGAGAATCGGCGTGGCGTGCTGGCGCGTATTCTTAATGTCTATCTTGACGCACCCTTTACGCGTTATGGGAAGCGTATGCGTGCGCGACGTAATATTGATACCTTTATCTATCAGCTTATTAGAGAGCGCAGAGCGGAAGGGCACGATGCAGGTGATGTTCTCTCGATGCTCTTGACGGCCCAGGATGGTGAGGCTGGACTGACTGATGTGCAGGTACGCGATAACGTTATGACCTTGATGGCGGCTGGTCATGAGACGACCTCGAACGCACTCACCTGGACCTTCTATCAACTATCACAAAATCCCGAAGTGTGTAAAAAGTTGCTGGCGGAACTACAGGCTGTACTTGCAGGACAAACACCTACCGTCGCAGACATGCCACGCCTTCCCTATACCGAATGGGTCGTAAGCGAGTCGATGCGCCTCTATCCGCCCGTGTGGATGATGGGAAGAAGGGCAATAGAGGATTTCGAGATGGGCGGCTATCGCTTTCCTGCTGGCACATTCTTTGGCATGAGCCAATGGATTCTTCATCGTATGCCGGAATTGTGGGGTGACGCCGACGTATTTCGGCCCGAACGATGGGACCCCGTTGAAGCAAAGAAGATGACGCCGTGGTCCTACTTTCCTTTTGGTGGTGGTCCGCGTATCTGTATCGGCATGCCCTTCGCGCAACTGGAAGCCAAACTGTTGCTCGCCACGATCCTACAACACTACACACCACAGCTCGCCTCAGGTTTTCATGTGGAGCTACAACCGCTTATCACGCTTCGACCTAAGCACGGTTTGAAGGTCATTCTTGGTACATCTATAACGAGAGATAGAGAGGTTCATGCACCTGCCTGAACCTCTCTATCTCTCGTTATTAATCTTTCTTTTGTGCTCTTTGCTTATATTGGCGGAGCGTGTCTTGCAGCAACGGATCATCGAGGAACGACATATCCTCGATATCCGTTGGAAGTGGTTGTGCCTCTACAGGGAGTACTACAGGTTCTATCTTCGTAATCTTGCGTAGTCGCACAGGTCCTAAACGACGATGTGGGCCTGTTTTAGGTCCCTCGTCCGTTATTGTTATCTCATTCGCAATTGCCATGTATGGAGGTACATCCACTCTTGGAGGAGAAACTGTACCATCGGCTTGTACTGATGCAGGTGCAAACGGCAGTGTCTCCTGTACATGTAGTGGTGGTACTGTCGTTGGCGAAGTACGCACGCGTTGCCATGAATGCGCGAATGAATGATTTCTCTGTTTCTTCATATTTATCGCGGGTAACAGCGCAGTACGCACACGGCGCACTCCTATGAAGCCCCCTGCACCCAGAAACAGAGTGAGTAATGTTCCAACAACGAGAGGAACCATAGGCGAGTCATTGTGAAGAGGACTTTGTGCAGGTGCAAGAGTCTTCCTGCTTGTGATAGCAACGGGTGCTGTTGTGAGCTGTGTTGGAACGATGGTTGGCATCTGAGTGACGGTTGGCATTGGAATGGGACCTACTCCTACTTTTTGAGTTGCAATAGGCGTTGGATGTACCATTGTTGGCGTTACGGTAACTGTTGGTTTCACGACAACGGTTGGCTTCGCGACTACCGTTGGGGTAATACCGACTGTTGGACTGGGGACAACGGTAGGTATACTCGTTGCTGTAGGTATGGGTGTCGCAGT
>CAXTWV010000293.1:4161-6446 GCA_964248005.1 uncultured Ktedonobacteraceae bacterium
GTCGCAGTTGGCGTTGGACTTGGAGCCATTGTTGGACTAGGCTTAGGTGTTGGGCTGGGCTGTAGCGTCGGACTAGGGCTAGGTTGAGATGTCGGGCTTGGACTTGGCTCAGGTGTGACTGAGACTATTGTTGTTGGCGTAAGCGTCGCATCTATATGTACGGCAAAGGTTTTCGTTGTATGGGAGAATGCCGCAACACATAGAAAAAGTAGCACCACGAGTAACAAGGCTACAGAAGCCTTTAAGGTGGATGTCTTTTCCATAACGTTCTTCCGCTCTCTTTAAGAATACTCTTCTTTATTTGGTAGAGCGAAAAGTCCTAGCTGTGCTTGTCGCATGATCGTTTCAAGTGACATGTCTTGTTGTGGTAGTGGCGTTTCTGGTATAATCCCCTGATTTCCTGGCTCTGGTTGATAACGCACTCCACTCTCTTGCACCATACCCATATTGGCTCTCGCTTGAATTGGCTGATCATACGATGAGGCGATGTTTGGTTGTGCCGTTTGCGCTAGCGGATATGGCAACAAGCTCCCCTGTCTACGACGCCAGACGTACCAGCCCAGCAATGTAGCCGCGCCAAGTACCGATGAACCAATCGCGAGTTCCGGTGCTGTTGGCAGGAGCATTTTCCCGTTATCTTGAGGCGTGATCGCAGCACTCCCATACGTTGTGTTTGTTCCCGCTGTTGGAGACGAGACCACGTTGGTACTCCCAGGTGGTAAGCCAGCACTGCTCGGTGTTCCTTTCACGGTCAATATGGGTGGTGTTGGTGTCGGTGTACCCCCAGGCGTGGCCTTTAGAGGCACGACACCAGCCGCGCTTGTGCTTGTTGGCTTGATGATCGCCGTTGGCGTTGCTTTGGGTGTTGGTTGTATTGTTGGCGTGCTCGTCGGAGCCATTGTTGGGGTAGGAATAGGCGTATCAGTTGGTGTTGGTATGATAGGTGTATCTGTGGGCGTTGGTATGATAGGCGTATCAGTCGGTGTTGGTATGATAGGCGTATCTGTAGGCGTTGGCAAAACAACGGTAGGCGTTGGCAGAATAATAGTAATTGTAGGTAGTGGAATAGGCGTTCTTTTGCGACGCGCAATTACATTGCCGATGGGGTTATGCATTCCGTTGTTTGCATATGCCTTCGGCGACATAGAAAAGAGTAGCCCTATAAACACAAATAGTATTAGAATGCAGAAGAGCGCAATACCTCCCTGCAATGCTGACAGTCGTTGTCTTGCATCGTTTCGCGCACGCACATAGACCTACTTTTAGGGCCAGGGGATGGTCCTTCTTTTTTATTGGCGAGGGTACAGTTATCCATACCCTCTTCCCACACATAAGTAAATGTAAGTCTATCTATAGAGAAGCGTCAAGCAAACGGTATGAAGGTACTATGAAACATGCTACGCTTGCTTACGCCTCAACCAGTTCCACTGTTACTTCATAGGACAGACTGCCTGAACTGCTAAGTGAAAGCGCTACCTGCTGCGTATGCAAGTCAGCAACCACCTCTGTATACGAGTCGATATGTACGGCGATAACGGTTGCACTGATCGGGTCACTAAACAGAACCGTGGTACCGACTGAATTGAGGTATGATGTACGAACTGCATCACGATATTGTTGACCCGTGATGCTTGTAGTGAGGCCGTCATAGCGTAGCAAGTCATTTTTGCAGAGCAGTGTCATCCTCCACTCGCGCTTTCCTGGTCCGAGGTCTACATAGGACGTGCCGCCATCGGCACGTACCGTTGATTTACGGATACGTGGTTGTTTCATCGTATACGAGCCGGGTTTCACGAAGTAGCCTGTTCCATCAAGCAATAGCTCACAATCGACGCCTATCGTTGCCATTTATGGCTGCTCCTCTTGCATTCCGTGAACGCGCGTATTGTAGGTATAACTTGCGCCGAAACGATCTTGGATGCTCACGATATCTCCATCAATGGTGACATGAATACCGCGTTGTTTGAGTGCGAGGCACATTGTGGTTAGCGTATAGCTCAAACGTGTATTTTCTTTTTCAAGTGCGGCGATGCGATCATGTAACGACTGAATTTCGCTTTGCAGGGCATGAATGACGCGCTCTTGCACCTCATTTGCGGTTCGTGTAAAGCCGTGTCGGTAGGCCACGACACCCCCAATCATCAGCGATAGCGTGATGATCAAATTTATTAAGGATAACGGTTCCATTATGGTGCTCCTTTCGTGTAGGGAATATATGTATTGGAGTATGTCGGTAGGGGCAGCAATTCATTGCGCCCAAAGATGGGTGGGGAGGGGTTCACGTT
>CAXTWV010000294.1:0-6422 GCA_964248005.1 uncultured Ktedonobacteraceae bacterium
TCCGTGGATGTATTACCATGTTATTTCGTTAATACGCATCATCGGTCCCTACTAGACAATCCCTATAACTCTTGATACGATAGCAAGTATCTGTTTCAGTGAGAAAAGAAAGGATATTTGCGATGACACAGGTAGAGACATACATTACAGAGCATGAAAATGCGTTTCTTGAGGATTTGAAGGGATGGCTACGCATCCCTAGTATCAGTACGTTGCCAGAGCATAAGGACGATATGCAGCGTGCCGCGAATTATGCTGTGGCACAGTTGCAGCGTATTGGGTTCGACAATACTGGCCTGATACAGACACAAGGCCATCCACTTGTCTATGGCGAATGGCTCAAAGCAGCAGGCAAGCCAACGGTTCTCATCTATGGGCATTATGATGTGCAACCTGTTGATCCTGTGAACTTATGGGATAGCCCACCATTCGAGCCGACGGTACGCAATGGCGATCTCTATGCGCGTGGAGCAAGTGACGACAAGGGGCAAACGATGCTGGTCTTCAAGGCCCTTGACTCACTTATGAATGTGAATGGCACGCTTCCTGTAAATGTGCGCGTCCTCATCGAGGGTGAGGAAGAGGCTGGTGGTGAATCCATAGAGCATTACGTCAAGACTTCGCCCGAACATCTGAAATGCGATGTAGCGTTCATCTGTGATACGGGCATGCCTGCGAAGGACATTCCTGCACTTGTCTCAGGTCTGCGTGGCATCATCTATACTGAGGTCGAGGTGCAGGGAGCCAAGCGCGATCTGCATTCAGGCTCATATGGTGGCGTTGCTCCAAACCCACTGCATGCACTCGCTATTATCATCAGTCGCTTGAAAGATGCCGACGGACATATTCATATTCCAGGCTTGTACGATAAACTGCGTAAGCCAACGCACGAGGAAAAAGAATTCTGGCACAACGATCCACTGCATATCAACGAAGCACTTCTTGAAGAGATGGGCGTCTCACAGCTATCGGGCGAGTTAGAATATCCACCATTGGAGCGTATCTCTGCCCGTCCAACACTTGAGGTGCATGGCATCATTGGCGGGTTTGTGGGTGAAGGTGGGAAGACGGTTATTCCAGCCGTTGCCAAAGCCAAGATTAGTCTACGTCTCCCTGCTGATCTCAAGTCTGCTGAGATATTCACGCTCTTTGAACGCGCGGTGAAGGACATTGCGCCGCCCGATGTGACCGTCACCGTTCGCAATTTTCATGGTGGCGAAGGTATCCTCGTCACGCCTGAGAGCTTGCCAATTCAGTATGCGATGGAGGCATTGAAGGAGACCTATGGTAAAGAGCCTGTGTTTCTGCGCGAGGGAGGGTCTATTCCAATTGCAACCCTCTTCTACGAACTCTTAGGTGCGCCTGTTGTACTGATGGGTTTTGCTTTGCCCGACGACAACGTGCATGCTCCAAACGAGAAATATTCGCTCGACCAGTACTTCAAGGGTATTCGCACGGTCGCAAGCTTTCTGGAGAAGATGGGGGCATAGGGAGAGGTTATTCAGGAGGCAAGCGAGGGCATGACAGGGGCAAGCCCTGTCACTACTATACACATAACCGCATGGCTATGCCACGCCGTGACAGAGTAAGTATAGTAGTGACAGGGCTTGCCCCTGTCATGCTCCCACCTGAATTAAATATCCCTGACGAGCAACGATGAGGGGTTGCATGTATACCATGAACGTACTATCATAAGGGATAGGAGAAAAAGTAACCTAGACCGTTGGAGTACATATGCATACCTTCTTATCACTCGCGTACCTCTTGGACTGGGGCTGGCTACGTATCGGTCCGCCCTATATCTACATCAATATCAACCCTGTCCTTTTGCAAATTGGTCCACTGGCACTGCGCTGGTATGGTCTGATGTATGTTGTGGCTATTCTGATTGGCTTGTGGTCCATCAAGGATTATACACGGCGTAAGGGTATTTCACAGCGCGTGGTAGATCGTGTCGTATGGTGGTGTATAGCGGCTGGAGTGATTGGTGGTCGTCTCTATTTTGTGGTCCAACAGCCCGATCTGGTTTCAGGCTATCTCTTGCAACCATGGCGTATCCTGGCGACGTGGGAAGGCGGTATGGCCTTTTTCGGCGCGATCTTTCTGGTGCTGGCGACGCTCTACTGGCGTGCGCGTGTCGAACGTGTAAACCCACTTGTACTGATGGATGCGGCAGTTTTGTTTGGAGCGATTGGGCAAATCTTTGGGCGTATCGGTAATCTGATCAATGGGGATATTATCGGCTACCAGAGTACATTGCCGTGGTCAACCGTCTATCAAAATCCGAGTAGCTGGGCGTGTCTCAATCCGGCAACCTGTAATGTGCCTGTACAACCAGCTGCCGCATATGAATTGTTGACCAATCTGGTTGTGCTTGCGCTCATGATCTTTGTAGTGCGACGTGTCACGCGCCCCGGTGTCCTTTTGCTTGTCTATCTCTACTGCTATGTCACCACCCAATTTCTGCTCTTCTTTGTGCGTGACAATACTATCGTTAGCTTCCTCGGCTTGAACTGGGGTCTGAAACAAGCACAATGGACCTCCCTTGTCTTGTTTGTTGTCCTATTACCCACCACGTATTTCATTCTGCGATATTCACGTCCGGTTCCAGAAGGAGAGGTCGTCGCGACCTACGGTATTCCCCAGAAGCCTACCCCGCCATTAGAGCCAAAGACGCTTGATGGCGAGGTAGTCGAAGTCAACGAGAACGGCAAACCAGAGGTTATCGAGAAAAAATAATACATCTACCCCTGCATGGGTCTGCTTCAGCAAACCCATGCAGGGGTAGATGTATTATTTTGTGTCTGTACCACGTTCTACCTGTTGCATTCGTTCATCAAAGATTGCTATAGACAGTCTCACTCGTGGTGAGGTACGGCTCACAAGCGTTCCTATTGGTGATTGCACGATTGGTCGCAGGAGGCGATAGAGGCTAAACATGGCTGATTGTTGACTAAGTTTGAGCCATGCGCTAATCCAACCGACGATTTCGGTTGCCGAGAGCGTGCTAAGGGCAAGCGAGTAAATTCTCGGATAGTATCCGGGCGTGTTAAGGACGACGCGTGTGTAGTCAAGCCAGCCAATTCGATCTTTGAAGAACGCGTTTGTGACCTCTGGTCCTAACTTTGCAAGGACGTTACAAAAGACGTTCAACGTTTCGTTGACTTGCCAGAGCGGTTCGGCCTGTGCAGGCTTGGCAATCATGAATTTGCTGAATGCACGCGCTACGGCAGGTACAGCCTCAGATGCGCGAACGTTATTCAGGTCAACCGCTCTAAGATGATTTGTTTCAAGTGCGACATTCAAGAGGGTTGTGATACGGCGGAGGTTACGCACATACGAGCCGAAACCGCAAAAGGTAAGCGGTGATTGAAATGCGGCTGCATCGCCGAGCGAAAGGACACGATCATACGCGAGTACCTTCGGTTCCTTCTGCCAAGGAAGCGAGATATTGTAGCCTGCTGGAATAAAGCCGTAGACAGGTTTGAGCACCTCGACATGTTCTGTATCCTTGTAGCTGGGCAGCAAAGCGAAGAAATCATCGAATAACTCAAGCAGATCGACACTATCCCCGGTCTCCGCATAATAAAACAGGTAAATCGCTACTTGATCGTCCACACCAGGGAACGCTTCCCAGATCAGTTGATGCCCCTTACGTGCATCCTCAGTAGAGACAAGCACCTCACCAACAGCGGGATTGATTTCTTTCAGCCCTGTGCCTTGCTTATAGCCGCGTGCAACTGTGCCAACAGTGGGACATACCAGCGAGAAGGGACGACCGCAGTTCAGTTGACAGGCAATTGGCGAGGTTGAACCCATACCATCAATCAAAAGACGCCCCCCATAGCTCTGTTGCTGTCCCTCGCTGTCTGTCACGTCAATAGTGACGCCGTATGTGGGCTGGACCGCGCACCGTACAAACGTCGTGCTATGCAGAATAACATTGGGATAGGAGCCTTTGGGCTGATGTGTACGTATTTTCTGAATACATAAAGCTGTGAGTTTTTCGGCATCAACGGCGACATCCAGGACATTTTTCAGATGCAACTCTGCTGGTTTGACCTGAATATTCGCCGGATGAAAGCGCACCAGACCGTCGCTGTACTCGCGCTGTATCACGCTCTCAAGTTCATCAGGAGTAAGCAGACCCACATCGAGCAGTTCGCGCAACTCTTCACGCGAAATATTCCATTCACGGTGAACCGCCCCCACAGTGAAGCGGTCAAAGACGAGGACGCGCAAACCATAGCGCACCGTCATTACTGCCGCGTTCAGCAGATTGAGACCTCCACCCGCATAAATGATATCAAAGGTATCTATCGCGGATAGTGTAGGACGATCTTCTGTCACCACAACCTCGGCAAACTCACGGTTCTCACCTGAGAGGAGCATGTTTTGCCATGTGCTATTGAGGTCTTGTAAACGGCGCAGGTGTGCCTCGCCCTGTGGAATACGCTCGAAGGCTTCCGCGAGGTGTGGATATTGTGTGGCTAATTGCTCGATGTATGTCTGCATAACGAAGTGTCTTTCTTCGCCTTATACACGAACGGACGCCCACAAGGGGCTACCCTACTATACACGGCGTGCGGAGCACGCAAGGGAATATAGTAGGGTAGCCCCTTGTGGGCGTCCGTTCGTCTGTATTGTATTGTGTATTCAGCTCATGTTTTTACAAGATTGCTGGTTTCTCGCCGATGGTCATATAGACCTCCCAACGGCGGCTACGAATACGCTCGGAGCGACGTTGTAGGCCAACACGTTCTAATGGTATGAGGCGACCAAACCATGCATCGGGTAATACTTCAGTAATGACACCTGAGTCGCTCGTTGCTTGACTACGTGCCACCTCGTCTTGTAGTGTGCGTTGCTTGCGTGGTCCAAAGAGGGCAGAGGGACCATAGACGAGTGCTTGTAGCAGCACAAGCAATGGCTGTAACATGCCAACGGGCAGCAAATTCGCGCCTTCTATCACCAGAACGCGCCCACCAGGACGTAATACGCGCTCAACCTCAGCGAGCGTGTCAGGATCGTAGATGTACTCAGATGGAAATGTGCTGACAACAGTATCAAACGAACCGTCACTAAATGGAAGATGTTGCGCTGACCCTTGTATAATCCACGCCGTTTGCCCAATCTTATGTTTGCGCAGTGTGTCGCGTGCCGCCGCTACCATTTGCGGCGAGTGCTCGACCGCACGACAATTATAGCCAGCACTCAGCATATCGACAAAAAGATCACCCAGTCCACATCCCAATTCTAGCACATCTATGCCTGTAATGCGCGGTAGCACGAGACGTTGCCACACACGCCATTGGCCCGCGAAAGGTATTGTGCTAGCGATGCGATAGAGATAGCGATTCTTATACAATGTCTCAAAGAGCAATTTACGTAGATTCGTTGCCATCTTACTGCTTTCCCACCTCTACAAACACATCAAGCAATTCACCAAGATGTTCAATCACGAGGTCAGGCTGTAGATCAGCAGGAATAGGTCTACCTTTCTTTTCCTCGCGCTTTCTTGCACGTCTGAACACATCTTTGAGTACATACTCCTCAAAGGAGGATGCTTGCACAGCGTGCTCAAGTGCTTTTGCTCGTGCTTTTTCAAACAAGCGAGGAGTGGGTTTCCAGATTGCAAAGATGCCTAATCCTTTCGCACCAACCACATCAGCACCAAGCGAATCGCCGACCATCACTGCTTCTTCGGAAGGTATATTGAGAGCTTGTAGCGCATGTTGAAAAATGACGGGATTAGGTTTCCGAACATGAAGGTCTGCTGAAATCGCGATATGCTGTTCCTCAAAGTAATCAAGCAAACCAAAGTTTTGCATATCTTCTATAAAAAGAGGACCTCCGTACTCGCGGTTCGTGACGACTCCTAGCAGAAATCCTCGTTGCTGCAAAGCTGCCAACGTCGTCAAGGCATCGTCAAAAAGTGCCCTTGAGTCAAACGAGCGAGTGCGCAGAGCCTCAAAAATTTCTAAGCCGACTCTACGCTCGATCCGAGGAAATCCTATCTGTTGTAACGCCTCTACAACCCCCATCGCAAAGTCGGGTTCGAGCTTTGTGTCCGACATATACATGTCGTAGATGCGTTGTTTTATCGTCTGAACTATGAGTTCACTTAATGCACTATCATCCATAGATGGAAAGAAATGAGGTGCGACATGCTGATGAAGAATTGACAATGCGCGTTGCTGTCCTGTATGTTGCTGTGTTAATTTGTCAAAGCCCACTTTGTCGGTCCAGAGAGTGCTACCAAGATCAAAGAGAATACAACGAATCGTTCGTCCCGTCAGTGCTGTTACAATGTTTCTGGACAAGCGTCCACTCCTTAGAAATATGAGATAAGCAAAAAAGGCGTCAACAGTCATTATTGTGGAGGGGCAAAAGAAATGTTTAGCCGTTTTTTGTTTTTTTAA
>CAXTWV010000295.1:0-6389 GCA_964248005.1 uncultured Ktedonobacteraceae bacterium
CGCACTCTCACAAGGCTAGTAACAAATGTCTGTAGGGGTCTAATTCATTACACCCTGTTAGCACTATACAATCTCGGAAGATGTAGACACACGTTTCAACATCATCCAACATTCGTGTAAGCTAGCAGGGTGTAACGGATTAGACCCCTACAGTTTTGTCTGCAACCTGTATATGTGTTATACGTAAAATTATAGTATGCAAGTATATACGCTTTTTTGTGACTAGTATCCTCTACAATTGCCTGTTATAATGCTTTCTAACTAGCTTTACTTATCCATGAGGAGTCGCCAATGGCTCGCCGCTTTCGCCCACAAAGCACACCAGGGGAAAATGTACGGATTGTCGCACGCTCTATTCCCTGGAAATTGCTCATTCTGATCCCTCTACTTCTTGTCCTTGCTGTACCTGCGTATCTCGTTGCTGCTAGCGTGGGGAAAGGTGTGCTTCCAGGAGTAACGAAATATTTCTATGGCCTCTCTGGACCTCCGTCTCCGGCTGTGCCAACGCCGCAACCTGCGTTTCCAACCGTGCTACCACAGGCTGGTTCCCTGCTCTACACCGTGCAAGGTGGCGACTCTTGTGATAGTATTCTGACCTATCAGATGCGTATGGCGAATGCGGGCCAAGTCTTCAGCGACGTGAATCCGAACACTGTTAAAGCCTTGAACAGCACGCTTGGTCAGGATTGTCACACCCTGCAACCTGGAATGGTCCTCCCATTATCACCGCAGTATCCCTTAGTTGCCTTGGGCGGAGTTGTGCAAAAGATTGATGCCACGACACCGCAGCAAATCCTGCCGACACCACTTATCAAAACCTCCGGTCAACCGTTGCCTGCCGATTGTACAGGTGGCTGTTTGCTTACTGTGAAGGTCGCACCACAGGTGATTGTTCATGTATTAGTGAGTACGGCAATCGTCATCAAAGTTGGCTCATGGATATGGGCACAGGCCATGTTTGCACGCAAAAACGTAGCAGGCTTCCCCAATTATCCCTATGCCGATCCCAAAGCATCTCTCAACGGCATGACGCTCCGTGCCTGCGATTTTCAGTCCGATGATATACACGACGACAACTCGCTCTCGTGTGATCAACTCACGCCTAACTCAATCGACGACGATGGTGGTGCATGGCTGCTCAGCGTTGCGGGAGCAGACGCGCTCGACCACTGGCACTATGGTATTCATCTGCCTACAGGAACAAGAGTACTGCTATGGCTATCCAGCAACAACGGCGTATTAACGTTTCACAAAGGAAATCCATTATATAAGTATGACGATGGGGCGCATGTGTATGTGAAGGCATAAACGGATTCGGATTTCTATCTAATGAGGGAAACAGTTGCATCGCGGGGAGATCCTTGCGGTCTCCTGTCCTCCAAAGCAGAATATGTTAATGCATGACTACAGCAATGAGATAGACGAGATAAGCTATTAGGAGAAGGCTACCTATGATGCGTGATATGTGCCCGTACCAGACAAGTGCCAGGAGAATCAAGTGAACGCCCACCATTATAGGTAGGGCGATAACCGTTACATGCGGGTCAACCGGAAGAGGATGAATAGCGGCTGCGAGTCCAAGTGTGACGAGCAAATTGTAGGCAAATGAACCCAGAATACCTCCAACTAGAATATCAGATTGTTTTTTACGTGCCGCACTGATACCCAGCACTATCATCTCTGCTCCAGTTCCAAGTGATACGATGGTAGCTCCAACGACACCTTGACTCAAACCACTACTCTGTGCGAGACGGATAGCACCCTCGACAATCGCAGGACCGCCAATCGCCATTGCCGCTAAACCACCGAAGGTCAGCAGAATAGGTTTCCAATACAAGCGAGGACGAAAATGCTTTTTCTGGTCGTCGTCATTATCGTCGTCATCTTCAGACGCTGCTATACGCTGAAATGCCTCCCGATCTGTCCGCAAGAGGAAAACAGTGTAGCCAATGAATACAATGAGGAGCAGTACACCTTCAAGTTGTGTGACAATACCTAGAAAGAGTAGCACAATAGGAAGAATTGAGACGAGAGTTGCAATGAACGCTTGTCTACGCACGTTTTT
Source organism: uncultured Ktedonobacteraceae bacterium (assembly GCA_964248005.1). Classification (GTDB taxonomy): domain Bacteria; phylum Chloroflexota; class Ktedonobacteria; order Ktedonobacterales; family Ktedonobacteraceae; genus JBBQVS01. The sequence continues at coordinate 2,066 of CAXTWV010000295.1, forward strand.
GTTAATCATTATTGGAAAGAGCAGTGCAGAAAGACCCAGGGCCGCCGTACTAATGGTGATATTCGTACCAACGACATTGCCTACTGCAAGCATTGGAACGCCACGAACGGAAGCAATGGCAGCAGTCAACATCTCTTCCGGTTCGAGTCCAGCCAGTAATACTCCTAGTACAAGCGCACTGACGCCAAGAGATCGCGCAAGATCATTTGCTCCATCAAGAAACCAGTCCGCTCCCAGGACGAGTAAAAGTGTTCCGAGAATAAGTAGCCCAAGAGCAAGCAATAGTGGAAGCATTTCTCCCCGTTCTTTCTCAATGTATCTCTACGTTATTATGCACTTGCATTCCATGAGCTTCTTGCGCAAACGTGTGTCCTACCAACCAAAACCAGAGTGGAAGCAAGACGAGTGAAGGCACAAGTACAAGAAAGGTGAAAGGAATAAACGCGATGAATGAATAGAGAACGAGGTCAAGTGCAACGATTATACCAATGACGCGCATCGCCCCTTTTCCTTGCCACGAGGCTGACACAATCCAGAGGGCAGCCGCGATATTCGCTCCATAGCGTAACGAAAGATATGTCAACTTCACTGCTCCATTGAGTTGCATGATATCTGTTGCTATATCGAGGACAAGCCAACCATATCCAATGGCTCGTGCCCACGGTGGTGTCGGCAGTGCCGCGACAACGGGAAACAGGATCAGATGCTCCGCGACAGCCAGGAGCGCGAGTGCTTCTGCCCCAATAACTGAACTACTCGTTGTCACATCGCGGATAGACGGGATAAAATAGGTAACGAGATGAATAGCAAAGAGAAGAGTCGCACCATAAGCCGCCATTGCTGGCTGATTAGAGCGTTTGGGTATATTCATAAATGTCTCCTATCTTTTCTCGATTGATTGAACAATTATAGCAGATATCCACCTGATATAGGAATTTGCCCCATTGCTTGATGAGAAGATAGAAAAGAAGCAACTAAAACGCGCCAGCAACGTTTTATAGAAGAGACAACAAAACTGATGAGCAATATGTGAATGAGATAGTGTGGTTTAACGAATAGTCAGGATGTAGGGGCCTTAATTCATTACGCCCTCGTCGCACATTACAGGCCGAGCCAGGGCGTAATGAATTAAGGCCCCTACAATCGACGTATCCCTGCTACTTTGTTGAACGGCATCGTCTGATCCTTACTCTCCTGCTCATCCTTCCTAGTACTTGGAGCAAATGTATGGCAGGCTTAGAAGGGCGTGTGCTGGACCGTTATGAGTTGCGGCAATTGGTGGGACGTGGGGGGATGGCAGACGTGTATCGCGGTTTCGATACGAAGTTTCAGCGTGACGTTGCTGTCAAGGTGTTCAAGCGTGAAGACGAGGAACTGCTGCGGCGTTTCGTCCGCGAAGCTCGCTTGATGGCGTCGCTGCACAACTCGCACCTGATGCCTGTCTTCGATACTGGCGTGGATGATGTTGAAGGCATTCCCTACTATTACATCGTCATGCCATATATGGAAGGTGGTACACTGCGCACGCGTATTCGGCGTGGGCCTCTTCCTCTTTCCGATGCATGTCGCTATATGCGCGAAATCGCCGATGCCCTTGACTATATCCACAGAAAAGGTATTATCCATCGTGATATCAAAGCATCGAACGTCTTGCTCGATGCCGATGGCAATTGCTATCTCGCCGATTTCGGCATTGCGCGTAGTGATACCGATGCAACACAACTCACCTCGACTGGTAACGTGTTAGGAACGGTTGATTATGTTGCCCCTGAACTCTTCGAGCCAGACCATAAGGCCGACGCACGGAGTGATTTCTACTCGCTTGGTGTCCTGTTATACGAGATGGTGACAGGTCGGCTCCCCTTCTCGGCGGAAAACCAGATCGCTGTTGTCACTATGCACATGACAAAGCAACCGCCACTACCGAGCCGTATTATACAGGGTATATCACCACAGGTCGAGCGCGTTATCCTGCGTGGCTTAGAGAAAAATCCTGATGGACGCTACGCCAGTGCAACTGTGTTTGCTGATGCCTTTTGTCAGGCGATCAACATGCCGCAAGCCGGAAGTACGATAGGAAATCCTGCTACTCCTGTTTGGCAAGAGGATATTCCTGTGCAAAGTGTCCCTCTCGTTTTACCCAGTATCACACCCGTTGTGCCTCAACAACCCTCCACGAGACGAACGACGCGTGTCATAAACGAACCGGCGTATGGGTCGCCAGCCAGTCGTGTTACTCAAACATTTCGACCTCCACCAGCACCAACGCGCACTCGTGCCCGTATTGTAACTGTGCTCGCTCTCGTCGTCTTGCTCGCCGTGATTGGCCCCATTGTCTATGTTTTATTAGGTAATTCGTTTCCAGTGACAAAAGGTGCCACTGGAACGGGAGGAAATACGCAAACCGCGACAAGTAGCAGTGTAACAACTACAAAGGGAGCGTCACCAACAGCTACACCGAATCAAACCGCAACAGCTCAGGCATTTGCGAATGCAACACAACAAGCACAACATGCTACAGCAACAGCTATTGTCGGGGCAACAGTAACGGTCCAAGCACATGCATCTGCAACGGCTGGTGTGATTCAAACGGCAACTACAGGCACTGCAACCTATCATGATGCATTGAACGATGCCAATAATGCTGGTACAGTGCAGGAGCAGTGGGATACCAACTCCAACTGTGTCTTCGCCTCGAACGGCTATCATATAAAGAAGGGCACCTCTCTCCTTAATGAAGGCCAGTTGCAAGGATGCCTCGAACAAGGCTTTAGATACAACAACATGACGGTTTCTGTTGATATGAACATTGTGAGCGGACATTCTGGTGGCGTCTTTTTTCGTGTCAATACAAAGACTCTTGGCGCGTATGCTGGCTATTTGTTCGAGGTCGATAACGCTGGACGATACAAAATCTCGAAGTCCAGTAACTTTAGTACAGGCACAGGAGATACAACGCTCCAGGATTGGACACCTTCATCCGCGTTAAAAGTGGGCATGAAGAACACGTTGCAATTCATCGCAGATGGAAATACGTTTTCGTTTTATGTAAACGGAACCTACTTGACGACACTACCTGACACGGGCAATACCTTCACTGATGGGTATATCGCACTTTTAGCAACTACCGCTACTGGCGGAGAGGACGCTGACATTGTGTATACCAATCTTAATGTGTATGGACATTCTTAAGGAGGGGCAGATGAGTGAGATAAAAAATGGTGAAGCAACGAGTATATATTCATTTAAAATCAGCGAGGAGAGTCGAAATCGACCATTCAGGACCTGAAGAAATAGCTCCAAAGGCGGATTGAAGCACTCATCAGGTATACATTCACAGCAGGATGATTGGGAAATTCCCCACCTCTCAAGGAGAAGAGCATGAGGCCCTGGATGAACGAACCGGAAGATAACGCGAAGTGCTTCGTGTTGTCTTCCGGTTCGTTCATCCTCAAGACCTGTTGTTGTAAGGAGTGACCCTGAGCCTCACATCAGCTGTTGAAGTAGTGCTGTTCGAGGTCCGGGAGAAGTCGCGGATGCACAGGCCGCCATCCCAAGAGTTCCTGGGTCTGTGTACTCGACCTAGGAATGTCTAGTGCCACCGCGGTGCCGATAAAAGAGCCGAAGTGGGCGTCTGCCTCTTCACGGGAAATGCTGACCACCGGCAGATTCAGGTGGCGACCGATGACGCTGGCAATGTCGCGGAATGGCACACCCTCATCGCCGACCCCGTCAAGTCGTGACCCCGCAGGCGCGCTTTCTAGTGCTAGGCGGTACAGACGCGCCGCATCGAGGCGATGAACGGCAGGCCAGCGGTTGGACCCGTCGCCGATATAGGCAGAGACGCCCTTCGCGCGAGCGATGGCGATCAGTCTCGGCATGAAGCCATGCCTGTCGCCCTCGCCGTGTACGGACGGTGAGAGAGTGGCGACCGATGAGCGCACTCCAGCCAGTGCGAGCACCGCGTTCTCCGATGCCTCCCCGTTTAAGTGAGCGGTGATCACGAACGGCTTACCTGTGCCTTCAAGTGCTGCTCCCATTGTCTCGACAGCACGCAGATCGGTGGTAAGCGAGGCTGCAAAGTCCGCGAGGTCGTGCTTAAATGCCAGGTGAATGACGCCATCAGCAGCGGCGGCACCGCGGTGAAGGCTGTCTAGATCATCAAGGGCACCGTAATGCACCCCGGCCCCGGCTTCCTTCAGTACCGCAACGCCACTGTCTGAACGAGTAAGACCAATGACCCCATGACCGGCATTCATGAGATCATTCACGACGGCGGAACCGATGAAGCCTGTTGCTCCTGTTACGAAAACACGCATAAGAA
>CAXTWV010000296.1:0-6376 GCA_964248005.1 uncultured Ktedonobacteraceae bacterium
GTTGGTCGATCAGGGGTGCTTGCGGTGACAATTGAGAAGGAGTCGTTTTTGTTGGGATCAGATGGAGTTGGTATTCATTTGCTTGATCCCATGACGAGTAGTGCGCACGCTGCACGTCAAGTTGTGATGAGCCAACAGGTGTTCACACAACTGCTCTTTGGCTATCGGCCTATCTCATGGGCTGCAAAACAGCCTGGACAGACAATTCCAGAAGATTTGCATGGAATACTCGACATCTTGTTCGGCAAGACTCAGGCATGGATTGCTGGTAGCGACGCGTTTTAAGAAAAATGCGTCGTGTACTGTATCGGAGGCAATACAATGGGTGTTCTTGAACGTGTTGGACACGTAGCAGACCGTCTCTTTAAGCGCAACAATGGCATACGCGTTCAGTATGGCCCAAAGGCGTTTCAATATGGCGAGCTTTATGTGGCACGAGGAGAGCAGGGCAAGTCGCCAGTTGTGGTACTTATTCATGGTGGGTTTTGGCGTGCTGCCTATGGACTTTCTCTTATGCGACGTTTAGCACGAGATTTGGCGCAACATGGTATTACAGCGTGGAATATCGAGTATCGACGCGTCGGCAACAATAATGGTGGTTGGCCTGCGACAATGCTGGATGTGGCACTCGCAACCGATTATGTACGTACACTCGCGTCACAATATGCACTCGATGAAGGACGGATTGTGACGGTCGGACATTCAGCAGGAGGCCATCTTGCGCTATGGGTGGCGGCAAGGCATCGTATTACTACTGGGGAGTTGGCGGCACAAGACCCAATAAAGATTACAGGCGTGGTCAGTCTTGCGGGATGTGCTGATCTTGAGTATGTAGCCCAGCTTGGTCTTGGGAGGGATGCGGCGGTGGAACTACTTGGTGGAGATCCACAAGCCGTGCCTGAACGCTATGCAACGGCTTCGCCCGCAGCATTGTTGCCACTTGGTGTGCCGCAAGTGCTTGTTCATGGCACACGGGACAGCAATGTTCCATTTGATGTGAGTCAGTTCTACGCACGAAAAGCTCTTGAGGCTGGCGACGATGTGACCTTAATTGAACTTCCTGGTGCCGACCACTTTGTCGTGATTGATCCTACTTCGGAGTCATGGGCAATCACGATGAAAGAGATACAGAAAGTTCTTGCAGTTTGAGAACAGTATTCCAATTTCTAGCGGTGCCGTTTGTTTTCAGCTTTTTCTCAAGTAGTGTGTGAGTAAGCTTAGAGCGTCCCATGCCGTCTGGGTAATAAATATATGCCTCTTTGCCAAGTATGAAGATTTCTTCGGGGCCATGATACGAGTTAAGCAATGCTTCCTGTGCTGTACCATCAGGTGGTGTAGCGAGAAATGTAACGGCAATCCATTTTGACTCTTTGCTGAGTTGATCCTGAAATGGATTGTTTGCTATGATTGCTTGTAAGTCTGACGAGGAACGAACGATGACATGCGAATGGAAGCCAAATTTTTCTTCAAAGGCTTTCTCAATATCGCTTTGCAGTTGCGTTGCATCGGCATCATCACTGCGGAAGACGACGTTTCCACTTTGGATATAGGTAACGACATTCTTTAATCCTAACGCTTCATGCAGTGCTTTGAGGTCTGTCATTTTTACTAGACGATTTCCCCCAACGTTAATGCCGCGAAATAATGATACAAAGGGTGTCATTCGGGTTTCACCACTGTCTTGTAGTAATCGCACATATCGGTGAGCATACATTGGTTGCAACGCGGTCGGTCATAGACGCAGACGCGCTGTCCATGTCGTAATAAGCCTTTGTGGAAGTTGTAGATGGGTCGCGCCTCTTGAGGAAGCAATGCTTGCAAAAGTGGATGAGCGTTATCCGCGGTTACTTTCTTGCCAATGAGTCCTAGACGACCACTCACTCTGTGAACGTGTACATCAACTGGTAATAAGGCAAGCTGACAGCTAAAAAGTAACACACACGCTATAGTTTTCGGACCAACACCCTCGAAGCGATTGAGCCATGCCGACGCTTCCTCTACAGGAAGTTCGCATAAAAAATTGAGGTCAAGTTTGCCACGCTCTTCAGTGATTTGACGCATGATGGCCTGGATACGCGGTGCCTTGACTTCGGGAAAGTTCACGTTGGCGATGGCATCTTGCACCTCGTTGACAGGTGCATCACGTACACCTTCCCACGAACCAAAGCGTTTCAGCAAATTATCATAGCCCGCGGCAGTCTGTTCATCACGGGTGCGGTGCGAGAGAAGAATGTCTACCAGCATACTCATGGGGTCTTTACTTGACCAGCGTGACTCCCCATACGCTTCTGTCAAACGCCGCGTTACCTCTAATGCTTTTGCTGAAAGGGCCACGATATCTGGTGAGGGATAGCCATAATCGGCTGGGTTACGTACCACACGTTGAGTAGATTGCTTCACACCTAGCTCCCATCTTGCTTTCGTACACTCTATGATGTTTATACGAACTCGCAGAGAGAACCGTTCCAGAAGAGTTCTTCAATACTATTAACTACGGATGTTCATTATAGCTGTGACATTTTCGCTAGCAAAAAACGTTGCAATCAGACCTACGCATTCACGCCATCTACAACGGCTGGTTCTTTGTTAGTCGTCCCACGCTCGAAGAACTATGCCACGATTTACGCGCTATTATGCAAACGCGTGTGGACTACAACTACGAAGCCTACGCCACGCCGGAAGTTACACGCGTTCGTATTCCACAGCAAACGTGGGTACATGGCGCACCGCCTCTCGGAGAGAGCGGACTCCCTGTTGCTCAAGGCCGAGTACGGTGGTTCGACAGCAATGCTGGCAACGGGATGATTGTGCGTGATGGCTCGGACGAAGAAGTCTTCTTCAACTTTACGGCGATTCCAGGACAAGGGTATCGAACCATAAAGGCTGGTACTCTTGTTCGGTTCGAGGTCGTGGAGAATGCCTCTGGTCCTACGGCACGCAATATTCAGCAGATGAAGTAGCGGCCTTCTACATACTCTGCATCCCCAAAATTCAGTACAATAAGAAAGAGCCTTCAAGCAGGCTACCTGAGTAAACTCAGGATACTCTAAGAGTAAGGATAAATACGTCTCTTGTCAAGGGAAACTGATGCGTTACTGCACCTTCCCTCTCGTCGCAACGGACCAGATAGCTTCTATCCTTCCATTACGGCTCGCATAATATGTATCATGTAAATTAATTGTTGTGTCTATATGGCTGGGAATAAAGGCTATCCGTTCACCAACATCAAGTTTACTACTCGGCGTTTGCATGTGCTCGTGCCACGTCAAAATACCATGTTCATCTCCACCAGGTCGATAAGTGACACCGGGGAGTCCTCGTGGTTCTGCCATACCACTGTCGATAGAGAGCGACTTGAGACCCGCATCGACCACTGCCCTTTCGGGTGCTGGGCGACTAATCACAGTGGAAAGAATGGTCAGCGCATTCATATATACTGGACCTAATGCATTGCGGTAATCGGTGTCCATAAAGATAAAAGACCCTGGCTGTACCTCGGTCACGCCTTCACAACTGGCACAGATTTCGGCGGTCCCTGTTCCTCCTGTTGTCACGATTTCGATGGAAAAGCCCATTTCCCGTAACTGGGTTGCAGTGGTCGTGAGCAACTGCATTGATGCACGACAAAGTTGCTCTCGTTCGCTTGCATCGTGAATGTGTTGTAAATGACCTTCATAACCCTGTACGCCAATGAGATGTAGGTTATTCATGCCACCAATAGATTGTGCTAACGCTACAGCTTCTTGACCCGGTGTTACGCCACAGCGGTTTTGCCCAACATTGACATCGAGCAACACATTGACGTGTAGTTCTGCATCTTGCATGGCCTGATTTAAGGCATGTACACCTGTCAAGCTGTCCACCACAATTTTTACTTTTGGATGCTCTCGTACCAGTTCCACGAGCCGAGCAAGTTTGGGTGTACCCACAATTTCGCTCGTAATCAACAGGTCTTCGATGCCTGCACGTGCCATTACTTCGGCCTCGCTTACCTTCGCCACACAGCCACCAATCGCGCCTGCTTGCAACAAGAGACGTGCCAGTTCGGGGGATTTGACCGTCTTTAAATGGGGCCGAACGGAGACATTTCTTCCTTGAAATGCTCCCATCAGTTTCGCAATGTTTGCCTCCATCAACGGCAAATCAATAATCATCACTGGTGTGTCAAGGGCGTCTAATGGGTCACCTATTTGTGGATTGTACATTTCTTGTTCCTTCTCTATCGTTGGTGTAGGGACCGATTTATCACGTCCTCGTTGGCGTGTCGATTGCCAACGAGGACGTTATAAATCGGTCCCTACAGGCGACGTATTCTGATTAAATTATAGAAAGGCGCAATGGTCCATATAGGGTATTCTACCATCTGAGACACAGCCGTTCATTGACATTATGAGTACAGAAGATATAATTCTTCATAGCACGTGTTTTTCATTTTTATGAACTGAGGAAAAGCTATGCCTGTTTCCACCACAAACTCCAAAGTGATCTACGAGGCATTAAAGGCGTGTGATGTCAAAATTCTGTCGGCACTTCCTGAGACGTGGCTGGTGCATCTGCTGCATATGGCGGATGAAGACCCGGACATGACGCTTGTGCGCCTCGCGAAAGAGGAAGAGGGCATTGGTATTTCGGCTGGAGCACATCTCGCAGGCGTAAATTCGGCCCTCCTCATGCAAAATCATGGTTTCCTGGCTGCCATCAACCCTATTGTGTCGCTAGCCTTGCTGTACAAAATTCCACTGCTCATGCTCATTTCTCTTCGTGGTTCCTTTGGTGAGAAAGATGCATGGCAAACGCAAGGAGGTCTTGTGACAGAGCCTATTTTGCGTGCCATGAATATTCCCATCTGGCACCTTACAGACGCGAGTGATATTTATCGACGCATCAAAGATGCTCAAACGCTAGCACATGCCTCGCTTTCCCCTGTTGCCGTCCTATTATCGCGTGATGTCATGTGGGAGGAGTAACCAACCATGCTTCGTTCAGATGCACTACAAGCGATCTATCCCGAACTAGAACAGCATATCGTCGTGACAATTATGGGCGCGGTTGCGGCAGAGTTGTACACGTTAGGACATCGCCACAATTTCTTTTATCTCGAACACGCGATGGGACTTGCATCCTCAATGGGTTTGGGTATCGCGTTAGCAATGCCACAGCATAAAGTGATTGTGATTGATGGTGATGGTTCACTGCTCATGAACTTGGGAGCATTGAGTACGATGGCGCGTTACAAACCTGAGAACTTGCTGCACATCGTATTTGACAACGAAAGCTTGCTCTCAGTCGGTGGCTTTCCCACCGCAACAGCGACGGGAACAGACCTTGCAGGTATTGCTAAAGCGTCTGGTATACCAACAGTTGTAGAGGCTGACACACTAGAGCAGCTAAAAACGTGCGTTGTAGATGCGCTCGCAAAGAACACATTGACAACAATTGTATCAAAGGTAGAGGCTGTTGGACCAAAGTCATTCCATATGGACTTGCCACTTTTGGAAAACCGTTTCCAATTCAAGCGCAGTTTAGAAGCGATGAAGCGTCAAACCGAAGTATAAAGGAAGGACTCACAACACTATGTCCAGTAACGTCTTAGCACAACTGCTAGAGGAACTTGCTTCGGGTCAATTAAAAATCATTGATTTGACTACACTCTTAGGACCAGAGACGCCCGTAATTGACTTGCCACCAATGTTTGCACCCTCTCCAGGTGTGACACTTACAGAAATTTCGCGCTATGATGAGCATGGCCCCGGCTGGTACTGGAATGTCATCTCGATGGGCGAGCATACTGGTACGCACTTTGACGCCCCGATTCATTGGGTTACAGGAAAAGACTTACCCAATAATGCAACTGACACTATTTTGCCAAGCAAGTTCATCGGACCAGCATGTGTGATCGACGTTACACGTGAGGTAGAGCAGTCCCCTGATTTCTTACTGTTGCCAGGGCATATTGAGCAGTGGGAAACTCAATATGGGCGTATCCCATCTGGTGCATGGGTGTTGTTACGCACTGGTTGGAGTAAACGTACAGGCCGTGAGGAGTTTTTGAATGTTCAAGCGGACGGTGCGCATACACCTGGATTTCACCAAACCAGTTCACAATTTCTGGCGAATGAGCGAAATATCCTAGGCGTTGGTGTCGAGACGGTAGGAACGGATGCAGGCGCGGCGGGCGGCTTTAATCCACCATTCCCCAATCACACATTCATGCATGGTGCGGGCAAGTTTGGCATTACCAGCTTGATAAACCTGGAATTGTTGCCCCCGACGGGTGCTATCGTGATTGCCGCTCCACTTAAGATTGTGAATGGCTCTGGTAGTCCGTTGCGGGTGATCGCGATTGCTCCATAGACACAGATGATTTTTATTAAAT
>CAXTWV010000297.1:0-6362 GCA_964248005.1 uncultured Ktedonobacteraceae bacterium
TGTCTGACACGCTCTCAGGTGAATACTTTTTCTTACCACAGGAACACGTCGTCTTTGGTGCGGGAAGCCTTGCACATCTTGCCGATGAGGTACAGCGTGTTGGCGGACAACGCGTATTGCTGATCACCGGCAATTCGCTAGCAACACAGAGCGATGTTGTGACACGCGTTGAGCAAGCACTTGGCTCACTTCATGTCGGCACATTTTCTGGTATTCGCCAACATTCACCCAAAGGCGACGTGGCAAAAGCAGCAGAACAGGCACGAACGCTCAAGGCAGATGTGCTTGTCAGCGTCGGCGGTGGTAGCCCAATTGATGCAACCAAAGCTGTCGCACAAGCTCTTTCCCAAGAAAACGGGAGCATTCTACCACATATCGCTATTCCGACGACGCTTTCTGCAGCTGAATTTTCGCATCTTGTCGGTGTCACTAATGAGAGCACGAAGATGAAAAGCGGTTTTGCCGATGCAAAACTGGCACCACGCGGCGTTATTCTCGATGCCAATCTCACACTTCCAACACCAATGCAACTCTGGCTCTCTACTGGTATTCGCTCCCTTGACCATGCTGTCGAATCACTCTATGCTCCCGGCACCCATCCTATCAACGATGTCTTAGCTCTCGAAGCCATTCGTAAGCTATTCACCTATTTACCACGTGTAAAAGCACAACCAGACGATCTCGACGCGCGTACTGAGCTGCAGCTTGCCTCCTGGATGAGTTTCTTTGGTGAGGTCAACACGCCGATGGGTCTCAGTCACAATCTAGGCAGACGTATAGGGGCTAGTTATGATGTGCCCCATGGCATCACATCCTGCATTATCTTGCCACATGTCATGCGTGCCTTTGCTCCAATATATACACAGCAACTCGGTAAAATAGCACAAGCTCTCGGCCTCATTTCAGAAAATACTGATACAACACAACTAGCTCTTTCTGCCTCTGATGCAGTGAGCGGCTTGATTGGACAACTCGGCCTGCCGCAGCATCTACACGACGTTGGCATGAACGAGAGCGAACTACCGAAGATAGCGGCAACTACGCCTAATCGCGAGTTTAGCACCGAGGAACTTGAAAACCTGTTACGTGGAATGCTGTAGAAGATTTGTGACAGCCTGTGGTCTTTTTAGACGCGCTCAAGCATGCGATCTCCACCATAGATGCCACGCGTTTTGAAAGCCGCGGGAGTCATAACAAGCTGCCAAGCACGCAAACGCCATCCATCATAGATAAACCAGGGTTCTTGTAAGATATAGCATTCTTGCCCTGTCCACTCAGGGAAAGGCAAGTTGTCTTGCCAGCAGAGCCATTCTACCATTGATGCACAGAAAACTGCCCAACGTAACATTTCGGGTGTAGGTGCTGAAGCAATTGGTGTTTCTGCTAACTCAGGGCGATCCTCGACATTAGAACGCCGCCAATCATCTAAAAAATCACCAATTGCCACCCACGGACCTGTACCTTGAAGAATACGGTCAAACGTTTCGGCAATGGTTTGTCGATGCCACCAATATTTAGATTCAGCCATTCTCTGGCTCCTTGATTATGCTCCTGGTTGCCGATACCTATTTCTTTGGATCGTGTTCAGTCACTTGAGTATAGCGCGTCAAGGTTATTGAGGCAAGCCAGTTCAAACATATGTTATACTTGAAAAATCTTATAAAGAAACTAGCATATATCAGCATTTCTGACATACTGGCATGGTAAGGAATAACAGTGCATGCGCTCCACGCTCACATCCAAACCAAATTACGCAACGTATACAGGTCTTCTAACAAAATACGTGAAACCACAGTGGCGTCGTGCTTTGGTGATGGTTGTGCTATTGCTGATAGGCATTGCCCTACAATTGCTCAACCCACAAATCCTGCGTTATTTCATTGATGCTGCCACAACAGGTGCTGATACAACGACGCTGATGCTTTCTGGTGCGGCGTTCGTTGCTATTGCACTTGCTAATCAAGTAATAACGGTAATCGCAACCTACCTTAGCGAAAATGTGGCGTGGACAGCGACAAATAGGCTTCGCGCCGACCTTGTAGCACATTGCCTCACACTGGACATGGCCTTTCACAAAGCGCATACCTCCGGTGAGATTATCGAGCGCATTGATGGAGATGTTGATACGCTCTCAACTTTTTTCTCGCAATCATTTGTCTATCTGCTGGGCAACTCGCTTTTGATTGTCGGCATCGTCGTGTTTTTGTTCCTCGCGGACTGGCGTATCGGACTGGTGATGGGAACCTTTGCTATTGTTGCGTTGCTGATTCTGATTCGCATTCGCTCTTATGCAGTGCCATCCTGGGTTCAGGAACGTCAAAAGGATAGCGAGTTCTTTGGTTTTGTTGGTGAACAACTTGCGGGAACAGCAGATACGAGAGCCAATGGCGCGACGGGCTATGTCATGTGGCGTTTTTATCATCTGCTCCGCGCATGGCTTCCAGCTAGTCGCAAAGCAAATATTGCTGGCTATGGAATGATCATGACCACTATTGCCTTATTTGGCGTTGGTAATGCACTCGCTTTTGCCGTTGGAGCCTATCTGTGGAGTATTCATGCAATCACGCTGGGAACGATCTATCTCGTCTTCTACTACACAAATCTGCTTGAGCAACCAATGCAACAGATACGCATGGAGTTACAAAACCTGCAAAAAGCTGGTGCTGGCATTGAGCGTATCAACCAACTCCTACACACACAGACTGCTATCGACAATGGTGGTGAAACAGTACTTCCTGCCGGAGCACTTGCTGTCGAGTTTGAGCATGTCTCCTTTGGCTATACTGCCGAGGAGAACATATTACACGACCTGACTATTACGCTCCAACCAGGAAAAGTGCTTGGAGTGCTAGGGCGTACTGGAAGTGGGAAAACGACGCTCGCACGCCTTTTGTTACGCCTTTATGACGTACAAGAAGGTTGTATCAGTCTCAATGGTGTCCCTATACGTGACACACAGCTACACGACATGCGGCGTCATATCGGAATGGTCACACAAGATGTGCAACTTTTCCACGCATCCGTGCGCGACAATCTCACTTTTTTTAATAAAAGTATTCCTGACACCCGTATTTTAGACGTGTTAGACGACCTGGGGCTGACTACATGGTATCACTCGCTCGCACAAGGACTGGATACAGAGCTTGGCTCAGATGGTGAGGGATTATCAGCTGGGGAGGCACAACTGTTAGCCTTCACACGCATTTTCCTTGCCAATCCCGGTCTGGTTATTCTCGATGAAGCTTCATCACGACTTGATCCAGCGACAGAGCAATTGATCGAACGCGCAGTAAGCAAGCTCTTTATAGGACGCACAGGCATTATTATTGCCCATCGTCTCGGTACTGTACAACGTGCCGACGAAATTTTAATACTGGAACGTGGACGCGTGCTTGAGTATGGAGAGAGACAAGTATTAGTACGCGACAAAACATCCCATTTTTCTCAATTGCTACAAACCGGTTTGGAAGTGTTACCCATATTTCAAGCAGAAGACAGGAATATGCTGCCAGTCGTAGATGTGGTTTCAGTAGAAGGGACATCGATATGAAAACCTATCAATACATGTGGCATATGATTCGCTATCGTCCCTGGCTATACACACTGAACGCGATTATCTGGATCACTATTCTAATTCTACCTATTATCCCAGGTTTAGTAGCCCAGCAGTTTTTCAATACGCTTCCGAAAGAGGGGCACCTAACGCCGACGCTCTGGACGCTGATTGTGTTCTTAGTAGTTACAACGTTTGCGCGTGTCATACTTTACCTAGCTGGTGGTTTGGTCGATAACCTGCATCGCTTCTCCATGGCAAGCATTTTACGTCGCAACTTGTTGGAGCGTATTCTTGAGCGACCAGGGGCGCGAGCGGTTCCCGACTCACCAGGGGAGGCTATTAGCCGCTTTCGAGATGATGCAGAACAGGCCGAGAATGCAATCAGTTGGACACTCGATAATACAGGTGCGGCACTATTCGCTGTCATCGCCGTTCTCATTATGCTCAAAATTGATGTGATGATTACGCTACTCGTCTTTGTACCATTAGTGGGTGTTGTCATAACCGTACAGATCATGAGCGAACGCCTGGAAAAATATCGTCGTGCCAGTCGTAAGGCAACAGGTCAAGTGACTAGTGCTATCGGTGAAATTTTTGGCACTGTACAGGCTATTCAGGTGGCATCGGCAGAACTATACATCGTCGAACACTTTCAGGAACTAAACGAAAAACGGCGCGTGACTATGTTGCGAGACCGTGTGCTTACTCAGGTACTCAATTCGACCTTTGCAAATACCATTGGCATAGGCACAGGCTTCATTCTCATTCTTGCAGCTCAAGCGATTAGAGCAAAACAGCTTGGTATAGGCGATCTCGCCCTGTTCATCTACTATCTAGCTTTTGCCACAGAATTTACGCAGTATTTCGGCGTCTTCCTGGCGCACTATAAACAGACAAACGTTGCGTTTCAACGCATGAACAAATTACTACAAGGCGCACCACCGGAGCAACTTGTGGCACACAACCCGTTATACCTGAGTGGAACTGTACCAGATATATCCTTGCCTGTAAAAACTGAGGCACACCGCTTACACGTCTTAGAGGCAAGGGAGTTGAGCTATCATTATCCTGATACAGGAAGAGGTATTGAGAATATTTCTTTGTGCTTGCCACATAGCACACTTACCGTCATAACTGGACGTATCGGCTCTGGCAAGACCACTTTTTTAGAGGTCCTGCTAGGTTTATTGCCCAAAGATACGGGCGAAATACTTTGGAATGGACAGTGCGTAGAGGATGCCGCCTCATTCTTTGTACCACCACGTAGTGCCTATACTGCACAGGTACCACATCTCTTTAGTGCGACACTGAAAGAGAACATTCTGCTTGGTCTACCAGAAGATAAGGTGGATATCACGGCTGCTATTCACTCCGCTGTAATGGAGCACGACCTGGAAAGCCTGGAGCAAGGCTTAGCGACGACCATTGGCACACGTGGCGTAAAGCTTTCCGGTGGGCAAGCACAACGTTCAGCCGCCGCACGCATGTTTGTACGCGACGCCGAACTCTTCGTCTTCGATGACCTCTCCAGCGCACTCGACGTAGAAACCGAACATATCCTGTGGGAACGTCTCTTCGAGCAACGCAAAAGCACCTACCTCGTCGTCTCTCATAGAAGAGCGGTACTACAAAGAGCGGATCATATTCTCGTGCTTAAGGATGGTAAAGTCGATTCGGAAGGGACATTGGAGGAACTATTACGAACATCGCCAGAGTTGCAACGCTTGTGGCATGGTGATGCAGAGCATACCCTTGACGCTGATGAGAGAATACAGGTAGTAACACCGTCCGATGAAGCAAAGTAACTCAGCACAAATTGCTACAAACACTACAAAGACAAAAGAAGATACATGCCACCATTTTCATTTACAATTGACGCAGAATGCCTTGATACATGGGCACGTGCTGGCACAATTCACACGCCACATGGTACGATTCAGACGCCCATCTTTATGCCTGTTGGCACACAGGCAACCGTGAAGAGTGTCGCGCCCGAAGAACTTCATACAGTAGGCGCACAAATTATTCTCTCTAATACCTATCACCTGATGCTCCGTCCAGGCTCCGAATTGGTCGCTGACTTTGGCGGTCTGCATTCGTTTATGCACTGGGATGGCCCCATTCTAACCGATAGTGGTGGCTTCCAGGTATGGAGTCTGGGCCATCTACGTAAATTGAGCGAAGATGGTGTTACCTTTAAATCACATCTTGACGGCTCAGCACACACCCTTACACCCGAACGTGTAATGCAGATCGAGGCTGAATTAGGCGCGGATATCATTCTCCCGCTCGATATCTGCGCCCCCTATCCATGCGCTCCCTTAGAGGCACGGGCCGCGATGGAACGTACTCATCGCTGGGAGGAACGTGCGCTAGTCGCTAAAGAACGCTATAATCCAGCACAGGCCCTGTTTGGGATTGTACAGGGAGCTTTTGAACCGGAGTTACGAAGACAGAGCGCGGAAATCATTGGTAATATGCCCTTTCCTGGTCTCTCTATCGGTGGCCTTTCCGTTGGTGAGCCAAAAGCGATGATGTGGGAGATGCTCAATGTTGTCACACCTGCATTACCTCGCAACAAGCCACGTCACCTGCTCGGTGTTGGTTCGCCAGAAGACCTTGTGATAGGTGTCGGGCTAGGAATGGATATGTTTGATTGTGTCTTGCCAACACGAGTCGCACGCCATGGCGGACTCTTCACGCGTCAGGGTCGTGTCAGCATCAAGGGAGCGCGTTTCAGAGCCGAACACAATCCTGTTGAAGTTGGTTGCGATTGCTACACTTGCCGTAACTATAGCGCGGCCTA
>CAXTWV010000298.1:0-982 GCA_964248005.1 uncultured Ktedonobacteraceae bacterium
CACCTGTGCCTGCGTTACCTTCTGGTTGTGGAGCAAGCCCTCGGTGGCACGCGGGCCGATGTCGCTTACGATGACTGATGCTGTAAGTATTGACTCAGACCCACTCGCTTTGTCACGTATACGTACACCTGTGACATGTCCATCCTCTTGTAGAATTTGTAGTACCTCACATGAGAGTTGAATAGTACCACCTTGCGCTATAACGTGCTGCTCTAATGCCTGTGTTAAGCCGCCACAGCCACCGCGTACAATCGCGGGGGCACCATAGCGAAACATATTTTTCGTGATCTCGACAACTTCGGCGGTGCTTACTTGAGAAAGTTCGAGGCTTAACGCGAAACGCGATACACGCTCAAAAAAAGCCACGAGTTGAGGATTTTTGGCAATGTCAAGATGCTGTTTCAGCCATATACTATAGGGAAGGGCGCGTTCGTGTTGTGGCAATGTGCGCAAGAACATCTGGCAACCGAGCGAGACAAGTAAGGCAAACTGACGCGGACCCAAGAATTTGAAGACGCCCAGAATACCTCGTGCTTGATATTGCTTCCCATGTACGTGAAATGAACCAAAAACATCGGCATCAAAGAAGTAGTGTGGCACGTGCAAGCGTTGCAACATATGTGAAAGCACACCACTACTACCGAAAGGCACCATATGCACAGCACCAGTGCTAACTTGCACGCCTTGAAATGTTTTCGCGGTAAAGCGTCCACCACAATGTGGAAGACGTTCGACAACAAGAACGCGCTTACTCCGTTCGAGTAATTGTGCCGCGCTCAGTAAACCGCCCAACCCTGCTCCAATAATGATTGTGTCAAATGACTGTGTTGTATTCGTATCCTGGGACGAAACACGTTCCGCCTCTACTTGTTTATACATGCAATTGTCCAATATGCTAGTGCTATGTGTGATCTATGCATGGGACAAGGTAGTGGGGTGGGGACCAAAAAAAAAAACAAGAAAACTGGTAACACCGACAAGT
>CAXTWV010000298.1:992-6340 GCA_964248005.1 uncultured Ktedonobacteraceae bacterium
GATAGATGCTTTGCATCTATCGGGCTACCCACTACCTTGTCCCATGCATATTATCTCTCTTCACCGATGAGGCCACGTAACAGGCTGTTACATTCGTACATGGTGTTGAGGACGTTTTGATGGATTTGGAAGATTTTGTTCAGTTCGCGTGCTTTACGCGCAAGTTTCGTGACGTACTCGATATCGCGTGGATTGTTCATCACATCTTCCATGAGTTGTGACAGATCGGCCCATGCCAGAGCCTCACGACTGCGGGCAACATCGGCGATGGTATTGTCCATGCGTTCGGCAACACGTCGCACACCTGCACGGAGCTGATTTGTTGTTTGCGCGATTTCAGCATCATGGTTGTGCATCGCATCTTGTGTCGCGTTGATCTGCTCTTGCAGCGACATAACCTGTCCATCCAGAGTCGAGAGGGCCGCCATCAGTGCGGTCATATCTGGCAACGAAGGCTGCGAGATACTAGTGAGCCGACTGAATGTGACATTGGTGTCTGCATTCGTAGCAGTGGGTGCTTGTGTAGAAGCATATGATGATGGTGCTTGCATAGTTACACTCTGTACTGGTGGTGTGTTCACAATAGGAGAAGGCGTGTTGGCAACGGGCGCATCATCTTTTTCGGCAGCCATAGGTGCTGGTGCGGTATAAGATGTCGCAGGTGCAGTGTAGGATGTCGCAACTGGAATACTCTGTGCTGATTGTGGTGCCTCTGGCATGGATGAACCATTGGTTGCAGCAACGGCATACTGTTGCGGTTGAGCCTCTTCAACCTGTGCGACAGGCTGAGCCTCTTTCTCCTGAACAACGGGCTGTGGGGGTTGAGCTTGCTGTATATCCTCTTCTGCAGACCCGTTCTCCATTGAATTTGCGCCAGACTGATCGCTTGTCGGCATCGTTGCCAATGCATCTTCGCGTGTACGATAGGTCATTTCCGGTGGCGGGCTGACCGCGATGGTTGGCAAGTCTTCTATACTAGGCGTTGACGCAGAACCGTATGAGCGGAATAGTAGTTCGTGTTCGCCAATACCAACATGATCGCCTTCTTCCAAAACTCTCGGTACCATCTCTTCAATTTGTTGACCATTGACAAAAGTACCATTCGCACTACGCTCATCACGCAATACATAATTTCCGTTTTCGTAGCGCACAGTTGCATGACGCCGTGAAGTCAGCTTATCTTTCGAGAGTAGGATATCGCTATTCGGCGCACGCCCAATCGATATCTCCGGCTTGTCAAGTGGATATTCTTGCAGAATCGCTCCATCATCGGCACGTAAGACGAAGCGTGCGGGATGTTCCATGCCATCCATCAACGGGGGAGCGGAACGCTGTGTGGGTAGGTCTCCTGCGGGTTCTGCTGCATTTGGCTCATTTGTATTAGGCCATGCACTCGTCATAGCACCTACGGTTGCTAACTCATGCTCTTGCGGTGAGTTCCACTCTTCGGGTGATGCCTGGGTCTCTCCACCAATTTCTGACGGAGATTGTGCCGAGAAAGATGTTGGAACCAGACGATTTCCACAATTCAGACAAAAATTGTCGCCGGGCCGCGTCTCTGCTCCACAATAGGGACACTTGTCCATAAAAGTCACTCCTCTAATTCAACGCACGTGCCAGGACAGTGGACGTGCAAGCGCAAAACTTCCGTTATTATATCAGAATCAACCGTTGATAGTTGAGAATCATACATATATGTAGCCATTATCAGTACATACAACGAATGTACCTCCACAATAGTACCATACATATGAAACAGCATGACATTAGTTTGCCGGTACCCATGCCACATGTGGTTGTAGTGCAGTAAAGGTTTGTTCTAACGCCGCTGTTGCTCCACGCGCTGAAAGAACAACATTGGTGGTACTGCGTGCGCCTGTACAAAGTTGTACCGGCTCAACAGTTGGTCCGGGTGTCGGTGTGCCACTCTTCGCCCCTGTCGCACTACTTGATGGACTACACTGAAATGTTGATGTTTGCGAGGCAAGAGGAGCTTCTGACAAACTAATCGCGTCATGATTGGGCAAGACATAGCCGATTGTGAAGATACCGCCAAAAGTGGGATCATGTATGGTGCCAGACGCACTAATGAGGCAGGACCCTTGCGGCAAGGTTGGTGGCAAAAAGACAGTAAAGCCAAGGTTTGGTTCCACCTGATTCCAATCTGTGAGCGTCTTAGGCGTAGCACTGGGTATTGCAACAGTAGTGGGTGTTACAGACGGAGCAGAAGTTCCTGAAACAGTTGGTGTGCTAGATTTGGTTGAACCTTCATCGCGAAACACAAGAATTGGCTTGCCACACCAGTGGAGTTCTGCTAGTGCAACTTGCGGTGTTGATGCAGACGTTGCAGTCACTCCTTTTGTCGTTGACGTTGAACTCGCTCCTCCTCCATTCAGACCCGAACAGCCCGCAAGACAAACACTTACAAAAAGAAGAGGTGCGAGCATAGAATATATACATGTACGAACACCACCACCTGTACATTTATAGAGTTGTGTATATAGACCCGAAAACATAAAAAACTCCTTCGACAACGCCAACATATATGTCTCTTTGATTGCTATATTACTACAAACGTACAGAGAGGCTATATGTTTCGGGAATGTCCTCTGGTCCCACTTAATTGATACAAGCAAGCGAAGAAAATAGAGAATGAACGACCGTCCGTCGTGTCTTCTTTGCATCTCCCAAATTAGCCCTTTACAGCGTTTTGATTTAGTGCTACTATTACAATCCGCCGATAAAATATACACGGAAGCAATTTCTATATCTTTGTGCCATCTATCTTTATCAATAATAGGAATAATACGAGCAACAGACTATCTTTAAGGGGATGTGCGTGTGTGAATGCAAAACAGATTTGGCAAACAGCAATTGAACGATTGCAGACAAAGGTAACACCTGCAGCGTTCACAACGTGGTTTCAGGGTACTTCAGCGCACTCTTTTCAAGAGGGTGTTTTTACTGTGGGTGTCCCGACGACCTTTGCGAAAGCACATTTAGAAAATCGCTTCATCGATTCAATCCGCTCTATCCTCACGGAAATTACAGGCGACACGGTTGATGTGCAGTTTGTCGTCGCGAAAGAGACAGTAGATTTTTCCGAGCAGCCTGACGATACGTTGCCCCGCAGTAGGCGACCCTATCGACCAGGGAAAGGTCGTCCTCCCGCTGCACAACGCGAGAAACGTATCGCCGATGTTGCCGCTGCAGCCGCGATGAACTCACTCGGCATGACCACACCTTATGCAAGTGCGCGACGTAGTGCCGAGGAACAAGTGGTAGCATCCACTGAGGGCGCACGACAGCAGCCCTCGCAAGAGACGTATCAAAACGGCTATGACACTACATATGAGCAACCGAGTGTTTACATAGGCAGAGCGAATTCGACACCTAACGTTACTCTGCCCATTCCAGAAGGATTGCTGAACCCACGCTATACCTTCGATGCGTTTATTGTTGGCAAATCAAACCAGTTAGCACATGCGACCTCGAAGGCGGTCTCAGAGAATCCAGGCAAGGTGTACAATCCGCTCTTTCTGTATGGTGGTGTTGGACTGGGCAAAACGCATATGTTGCATGCAGTTGGACATTCCGGTGAGTCCTCCGGTTTGAACGTGCTGTATGTCACCTCTGAAAAATTCACGAATGAGATTATCAACGCGATTCGCTATCAAAAAACAGAAGAGTTTCGCGCCAAGTATCGTCAAATCGACATCCTCTTAGTTGACGATATTCAGTTTATCGCGGGCAAAGAGTCAACCGAGGAAGAATTTTTTCATACCTTCAATTTTCTGCACAACGCTAACAAGCAAATTGTTGTGACAAGTGATCGTCCACCAAAGGCTATTCGCAGTTTGCAGGATCGGCTGCGTTCGCGCTTCGAGTGGGGATTGCTGGTGGATGTGCAACCACCCGAATATGAACACCGTATGGCAATCCTACGCTCAAAGTGCGACTCGTTGCACTTTGTGGTCCCCTCGGCAGTGACTGAATACATCGCACGTCCAGAGTGTAGTAGTGTCCGTGAGCTTGAAGGTGCTCTCAATCGCGTGATTGCCTATGCGATGCTCCACAGCGTGCCACTCTCGGTTGGAGTCGCGGCAAAAGCGTTGGAACATCTCTATCATGAACCGAAATCTCCTTCACGGACCTCTAGCCTCTCGGCAGTAGAGGTATTGGATGGCGTTTGCCGCTACTATACTATTGAACGCGAACGCATCATGGGCAACTCTCGTGACCGTGAGGTCGCGTGGCCTCGTCAAGTCGCGATGTATCTGATGCGCGAAGAGACAAGTGCGACCTTTCTACAAATTGGGACAGAACTTGGTGGGCGCGATCACTCCACGGTGAAACATGGTTGGGAGAAAGTTCAGGCCGAAGTCGCCAAAAACGAGCGTATCCGTCATGAGATTTCGGCGGTGTTAGAGGCGATACAGAAACCGTAATACACGTATATATGCACGAACGGACGCTTAATACACAACGGACGCCCACAAGGGGTTACCCTACTATATTCTCACGCGCTTTGCGCACGTTTTGTATAGTAGGGTAGCCCCTTGTGGGCGTCCGTGAGTCTCGATTAACATTCGCGTCGCCTCATCGAATCAACATAGACCATTGTAGTATAATAGCCGTAAAAAGTACGAATTATCCATCTATTGAGGAGTTTTCTTTTCATGTCCATGCAACAACAACAAGACGCCAACTACGATTTGTTGGCGGTCTTTAATGATGAAACAACAGCAGAGGCCGCGAGTACAAAGTTACGCGGGGCAGGCTTTACAGATGAAGAAATTTTCCGTGTCACACCAGGGAGTGGTGGAGAATTTCGTGAACACGGTCCCAACACCAATCGCCGTGATGTGTTTTTACAGGCGCAACGCACGAAACCAAGCGTAACTCTCATTCTGTTCCTGGCTATTGCACTTGGTATCGTGTTTGGAGGCGGAGTTTTTGTCATAGCCTTGATCCTCTTTTTCGCTATTCACATTCTGTTCTTTGCATTGCCTATAGATTTTCTTATCGCGGGTATAGGCAGCGTCATCGGCATTATCGTAGGAGCTATAACAGGAGTGCGGCGGAGCACGCGTGTTCGAGGCAACATTGGACAAGATATGTCAAAGGTAAACGCTCCTACACGCGTTGTACCTGCTCCTGCAACGGGCACACGTAATGCTGTTGCTGTACGTCTCCCCGATGCTGAAAATATTAGTCGCAAGTCACGTGCGCGTGCCATTCTTATACAGAACGGTGGCAAGATAGACAGAAACGTTGGAAGAACAGAATAAACTGTAGTAGTCTGCCCAACTAGATTTGAACCCTTTGGAAAGCCTCGATGGGTTCCA
>CAXTWV010000299.1:0-6307 GCA_964248005.1 uncultured Ktedonobacteraceae bacterium
TGATATAATAAGGAAGGTAGGATTCCGCTTTTGAAGACCCCTCCACCCTATACAATTCATGCTTCAAACCGATATCGCCTTCTGGCTATGTCTGACTTTTTTTGGTGAGGATGTTTTATGGAACTTGGTAATATTAGGCCAGTTAGTATTGTTGATGAAATGACAGGTGCGTATCTCGACTACTCGATGAGTGTTATCGTGAGTCGCGCACTACCTGATGTACGTGATGGCTTAAAGCCCGTCCATCGGCGCGTCTTATATGCTATGGAAGATATGGGTCTCCAATCGACAAAGGCATTTCGTAAGTGTGCAGGTACCGTTGGTGAAGTACTGAAAAGTTATCATCCACATGGCGATGTTGCTGTCTACGATGCTCTCGTGCGTATGGCTCAACCGTGGTCAATGCGCTATCCACTCGTGTTGGGGCAAGGCAACTTTGGTTCCCAGGACGATGATCCACCAGCCGCCATGCGGTATACAGAGGCAAAGATGGCGGCGATTGCCGATGAACTGTTGCGTGACATCGACAAAGATACTGTTGATTTCGCACCAAACTACGATAATCAGACCGAAGAGCCAACTGTCCTCCCCGCTCGCCTTCCTAATTTGCTCTTGAATGGTTCTACAGGCATTGCGGTAGGTATGGCGACCAATATCCCACCACACAATTTGAACGAAGTGTGTAGCGGTGTAATTCACTTGATCGACAATCCAGAGGCTACCACCGAAGAACTTTCGCATATCATTCTTGGCCCAGACTTTCCCACAGGCGGCATCATTCATGGGCGCGAAGGTATCCGCAACACCTATCTTAACGGACGAGGACGCGTCGTGGTACGCGCACGTACAAATTTTGAACAGACCGAGAAGGGGCGTACCAGCATCATTGTAACCGAGCTTCCCTATCAGGTGAACAAGGCCGAACTGGTCAAGAAAATTGCGGAATTAGCTCGTGACAAGAAGATTGAAGGCATCTCCGAGGTACGCGATGAGTCCGACCGTAACGGTATGCGTATGTACATCGAGTTGAAGCGCGATGCCAACCCCGAAAGCGTGCTGAACACACTCTTTAAGTATACCGCGATGCAGAGCGCGTTCAACGCGAACATGCTGGCACTGGTTGATAAGCAGCCTCGCACCCTGCGTCTCAAGGACTTCTTGCAGTATCACATCAATCATCGTGAAGTCGTCATCACGCGTCGTACACAGTTTGAGCTGGCAAAGGCCGAGGCACGGCGCCACATTCTGGAAGGCTTGAAGATCGCGCTCGATCATCTCGATCAAGTCATTGCGACCATTCGTGGTTCACAAACAACCGACGAAGCATTGAAAAACCTGCAACAGCAGTTCAGTTTCTCGGATGAGCAAGGCAGGGCCATTCTGGATATGCGTCTGGCGCGTTTAGCTGCCCTCGAACGCCAGAAGATAGAAGACGAACTCAAAGATGTGCTGCAACATATCGACTACTACAATATGTTGTTGAGCGACATCAACGAGATTCGTAAGCTGATTAAGGCTGACTTAAAAGAAATCATGGAGAAGTATGGCGACCCACGTCGCAGTGAGATTGTGGAGTCGGAAACGGGCGAGTTTAGAAACGAAGATCTCATCCCTAACGAAGAGGTTGTGGTGACACTAACGGAGAAGGGCTACATCAAACGCTTACCTTCTAGTACATATAGGGCACAGAGACGTGGTGGACGTGGAATCACTGGTATGGTGACGCGTGAGGATGATGCGGTGCAACATCTGCTAGTCACACACTCGCATGACAGCTTGCTTTTCTTTACCGACCGTGGACGTGTCTTCCAACTACGCGTGTATGAGTTGCCTGATACAGGCCGTACCGCGAAAGGTGAGCATCTCATCAATTTGATCTCCATTGAGCAGCGCGAACGCATCACCGCGATTGTGCAGGTGCCAAAGGGCGTGAGCCGCGACTTCATGATTGTTGCCACCAAGAAGGGCGAGGTCAAGAAGACCGCGATGGAAGAGTTCGAGGTGGTGCGACGGAATGGCTTGATCGCGATGGACCTTGAAGAGGATGATGAACTGATCGGCGCGAAACTAGCTCACACGGATGATGATGTGCTGATGATTACTGCGCAAGGCAATGCTATTCGCTTCACAGTCGCGGAACTGCGCTCTGCATCACGTACCAGTGGTGGCGTGCGTGGCATTCGTTTAGGCAAAGGGAATACTGTTGTCTCGCTGAACTTGACGCCTGCAAACAGTGAACTACTGGTCGTCACCGAGTTTGGCTATGGTAAGTGTACGCCTATTGACGATTATCCACTTCAAACGAGAGGTGGTGGTGGTGTGCTGACCGCAAAGGTAAATGAGAAGACTGGACGTGTTGCCACAGCTCGTATTCTTACGGAAAAAGACAATGACCTGATGATTATCTCTGCATCGGGTGTCGTGATTCGTATGGATGTAGCCAACATCATTCGTGGTGGACGTGCGACACAGGGACGACGCATGATGAATCTTGGTGAAGGTGACACAGTTGTTGCCGTTGCCACCACAAACGGCAAGAAGTTAGAGGATATCCCCGAAGGCATTAGCGAGGAAGAGGGTGCCGAAGTGGTTCAAGATGTACAGGTGCCCGAAGAGGGTACTGATGTCGTCGAAGAGACCAATGATGAGGATGATGCACCAGAGATAGAGGCAGAATAACAAACGTGAAATGTGAAGGAGGTTAGCACATCGTGCTAACCTCCTTCGCATTTCACGTTTGTTATCAATTATCCATGCCACTCTCTCGTATACCTCTTTGTAATATCGAGGTACTGCGAATGGTAGTTCACGCTTGGTTCGATCATCGACCCCTCGTACCATTCGTTGAATGAAGTGATCGTGACCCAATCGGGATTGCTGCTCAAGGCTGCGTTCCAACTTACGTTGTAGGTGGCACCATTATCGCGTGGTACCACAAATGTACTTGGTCTCCCCGGAATACGCGTGTCATTATAGCCAGGCATAACCCCTGCCGCCCATATTTTATGTGTATGGTGTATCGCGTTGTAGGTGTCTACCATGGCACGATAACTCTGGTCAACCGCCCACATGTTTCCATTCAGAAGGCCCCAATAGCCAGCACTGAAGAGATGAATGCCATCAAAGACAGTGAGCAAGTTTGGATCAATACCTTCCGCAGACCACAACACTTGATTGTGTGGGTCTACTCGATGCCGCACATTTGCCCACCATGCGAGCGTGCGTCCATGATCCAGTGGTTTCCAAATAAAGAGTATGCTTTTGCCATGCCAGCGAATGAAATGAGCGTTCCTGCTATAGTTATGGAGCAGATACCGTATGCCATTCACCATGTTACCTGTGCCTTGCAATGCAGGCGCATTACTCTCAATGTAGACCGTTGAGGTGAAATGATAACCCGTGCTTCGCTGCAAAGAAGCCGAGTGTGCTAACAGCTTAGCAAAGTTGCTATCAGTCTGATCGCCTGGACCCCACCACGAACTGATGAAGCCTGTAATACCAGCTTTCGCCGCCTCATGTACCTGCCGATCAATGGTCGCGTTGTCGGACGAATTGTACCGAGTCGTCGGCAAGTCCGACATATGACAACGACACCAATCCGATTGCCGATACCACGGATAATAGAACGCCAATACTGGACGGTTTGGATTCGCGGCATTGGAGGTGAGAGCTTGAGCGTGGACAGTGTTTGTTTGTAGTGTAGTGAATGGAACGAAGACAAAAATACTGATAAGTATACAGGTAACAACGGTAGGAGAGAACCGAACAGCCTGCATGAACAAACTCCTGTGCTAGAAGAAAACGCTATGGTTCCAACATACTGCTGTACTTGACGAAAACATATGAAAATAAGTTCCCTCCTACATAGTCAAATTCTATTGCGTATTTTGTGGGGACCACGTTTAAGGACCTTTTGCACTAGAGATAGGAGATAAAGGCATATCAAGAATAAATGTAGGGGTCTAATTCATTACACCCTGTTGGCGATACACAATGTTGGAGAACATAGACAAGCGTTTCAACATCCTTCCAAATTGTGCATCGCCAACAGGTGTAATAGAATTAGACCCCTACATTAGTTTTGCGTATACCCAAGTACATCAGTGCCACCAGGGGCACCATGGAAGTTGAAGTACATCGGGCGTTCCGCTACTATTTTCGCGTTCGACCCCAGTGCTTGTACAGTGAGGGAGACCGAGTAGGAGTCGGGTCCCATGTTGTTGTTTGTTTGTGCGATTGGGACAACAAGCGAGTTGATGCTGACCGTTTTGCGGCTTTGCGCCTTGACTACCACTTGCTCTTGTAGCACATAGGTGTCTACAAAGAGCGTGACCGCCACTGTTTCATCGTTCGATGTCGGATTTTGCAGTGTCAGGTATTCATCAAACGAACCTGCCGTATAGCCTTCGGCAAAGGCATAGACGCTGTGTGCTGCTGGTCCAGCTTCGCCAACCGTCTCCGTTGCACCCGAAATTCTAGCACTCCCTTTGTGGAAGTACATCAAACGGTCCACAACGATGTTTGCCGACGAGGTGACTTCAACCGATGAGGCTGTTGAGGTACGACATGGATTGATGTCACATGTACCACTTGGCGCTGTGTTCGCATGATTGACATCGAAGTAGATATGATTGAGCGCAGGCACACTGACAGTGATGGCTTGCTTGTGTCCATTATCATACTCAAGGGTGATGGTCGCGCTGGTTGCGGTTGTGCCGAAATTCGCCAGTGTCAGGTATTCCTGGAAGTTGCTACCAGTATAGCCCTCGGCGAAGAGCCAGTCTGTCCCTGGATGCGTTGCGCCTATTACGCTTGCGGCACCTGTCGTCGCGCCCCCTGCGTTTGCAATCGTATCGCTAAAGTAGGTTGGACGCTCCACAACGATAGCTTGATTGCTCTGCACACTGACCGATGTCTGCTGATACAGATTCAACGCAAGTGGTGTAGCTGTACCGCGATGAAGTGGGGCAATCGTCACCGTTTGTGTGGGGCAAGCCGACTGATCCGATTGTCCACATGCACCTGTGAAGTACGTCACTGTGACATTTGCGGTTTGTGACGAACTTGGGTTGAGCATGGTGAGATAGGAAAGGTACGTGCGTCCCGTGTTACGTGAGTCTACTGATGGGAAGTAGTACGCACTTTGTGGATTTGTTGCCCCCATCACATCAGTACCACTCCGAATCCCTTTATACGAGAAGTACATTGGACGTTCAACAACAATACCCGGACCACCATTCGCAACCTGTACGATTGCCGACAGTGCCTGTTGCGGGTCGCTTGTCTGCACATGCAAGTCCTGGTTGACGCTGACCGTTGCGCGTGAGCTTGCTGGTATCGTATGGGTCACAACAACTGCCGCCTTGCCCTCAAAGAGGTAGGTGATATTGACTGTTGCTGACTGATTCACACTAGGATTTTGTATCGTGAGGTATTCCTGGAAACCATTACCCACGCTCCCTTCAGCGAAATACCATGTTGTATTTGCTGGTGAGGTACGTGTCGGTCGCTGGTTTTGCGCAAGCGAGACGAGGTTTGTGGCGAGATTGTACGCCTTGTAGCTGCCTAGACCCGTTGCCATGTCATAGTTGCTTGACGCAGGAAACTTTCCACCATTGAAATTATCGTAGTCGTCGGTGCCAGAGGTTACATCATGGAAACTATTACTGTACTTTGTCGCATCACTCGCAACTTGGTACAGGAGCGGATTGACAAAACCAAGATTGAAGCCACCTTGCCGAATCGACATTTCGTTCGTCATCGCCATCATCGCCGCCCACATTGGTGCTGCCGCTGAGGTGCCTCCAATGCTATTCCACGGACGCGTAGGGTCACAGCCAGCCTGTGTTGCCGTGCAGTAAATGAGATAGCCATTGTTTGGGTCTGCATGGAGCGATACGTCAGGTGTCTCACGACAGAAACTACCAGAAGGTGCGCTACATGGCGTTCCTGAACTATTGCTATTATTGACGCCAGGGCCGCTCTGCCACGATGGAGCTGTCCAGTATTTGCTGATACCACCACCAGAGGCACCACCACTATATTGACCAACAGGTAGATTGTTCCAGGCCACTTCTTGTGTGTACGCTGATGTTGAGCTATTGATAGAGAGCGTCGTCCCGCCAACGCTGGTGACGAATGGCTGTGAGCCGGGATCGCCCGCACTCAGACCCGTGAATGGATGTGAGCCGTTACTGGTTGAATCGAAGGCACAGCCCGCGCTACCGCTGTCACCTGACGCGGCGAAAACGCTTTGTCCCTGTGCGGCGGCAGCCGTAAACAGAATGTTTTCCTGCTGTATCTCGTT
>CAXTWV010000300.1:0-6306 GCA_964248005.1 uncultured Ktedonobacteraceae bacterium
AATGATATAATAGCCGTGAGTGTCTTGTTGGCCTGCCGTCGATATATCTGGTACGTATGGCGTCAATGTGTACACCTTCTCAGGAGACTATTACATGCTTGATACTTCCCGTATAGATGCTACGAATGTTGAAGCGTTAAGTGCTGAAACACAAGCGAAATATGACTCTTTAAAAACTCTTTTGCGTGAGATGGAGTCGGTACTTATCGCCTACTCTGGTGGCGTTGATAGTGCATTACTGCTCAAAGTAGCTCATGATGTGCTTGGTGAACGTGCCATTGGTGCTATCGCATCCTCGGATGCCTATGCGCCAGAAGAGACCGAAGAGGCTATCGCAACCGCTGCGCAAATGGGTATTCCTCTTGTGACTCTAAAAACACATGAGCTTGAAGATGAACGCTACGTGAAAAATGATCTACAACGCTGTTACTTTTGCAAAACTGAACTGTTTACTCAATTGGAGCCATTAGCGAAACAACACGATGTACGCTATATTGCCTATGGCGTTAATAAAGATGACGATGGTGATTTTAGGCCAGGGCAACGTGCGGCACGTGAATTTGGGGTGCGTGGACCGTTAAAAGAAGCAGGGATGGGAAAGCAAGATATTCGTGCAGTCGCGCGTATGCTTGGCGTTCCCGTATGGGATAAACCCGCAATGGCCTGTTTTTCATCACGTATTCCTTATGGAAGCAAAGTCGATGTTGCCTCTCTGCAAATGGTGTATAGAGCCGAAAAACTCTTACGTGAATTAGGCTTTCATCAACTGCGTGTACGTCACCATGACAAGATTGCGCGTATCGAAGTCGAACGCTCCGAAATAGCACGTTTAGTTGAGGAAGAGATGAGTCGCACGGTCACGGATGGTTTGCGTAAAATTGGCTATGCGTATGTTACTGTCGATCTACTAGGATTTCGCAGTGGCAGTATGAATGAGGGCTTTTTCAAAAAGAAAAAGGTTGATGGGACTGTTTGACGCCGTGATAATAGAAACAACAAACGAGCAAGAGACCGAACAACGAGAGACTATTCCATGTTCCAACTGTCGAATGGTCTGCGATGCGCGTCTACATTTTTGCGGACGCTGTGGACAACGTTTACGAGGGGCAAGTCCAGCACTGCGAACAATTCCCCTCGCACCCTCTACACCTCTACCCACGGTTGCAAAAGCACAGCAGCGAAGTATAGCTTTGCCTTTCCTGATTATGCTTTGCGTATGTGTTCTTTCTATCCTCTTTGCTATCGGAACAGGTATCTTCGCTTTCACACGTCCTGCTACTAGCAGAACGAATACCATAACACATGTACATGTACCTCCGATCACCTCAAAGCCAGAGGGTAGTGTGTGGTTCTATAGTGTACATGGTCGGGATGATGGTGTTGCGTTGCACCTGAGTTCTCTGCCCAAACTCGTAAGTGGAACGGTCTATATCGCATGGCTTATCAACCCATTGCGGCCCGATCAATTTCTTGCCGTTGGTCCAATTATCCCCGATAGTCATGGTGAAGTACTTCTGCAAAGTGATCATCTACCTGCATTCAATGCGCAAGTACAAAACCTACGTGATATATTCACGCGGGTCGCTGTAACCGCTGAAAAGGTCGGAATGCAATGGATGAGACCAACTAGCACCCCACTCTTGCAGGGTACGCTTGACCAAAAGACGCAGACGAATATGCTTCCACTTTTTAAGCGTTCACTCTATACACCAAACCAAATTGCACTCCTGCCTGGCCTACAGACGCAAACGCACGAGTTAGCACGTTGGTTAACAAACATGCTTGATGCACAACAACATAATCAAGTTGGCAATGTACATACTGACCTTTTGCGTTTTATCTATCTTCTTGAAGGTTCCCATGGAACCGATGTCGCACGCTTACATCTCTCTACACAACAAGCTGTAACAAGTGTTGGTGATGGCGTCGGTCTACTCTCCACCGATGAAGCCAACTGTCAACGTGACCCACATCAATGTGGCTATCTTGATCTGATAGATACAACGGTTCAGACACTTATGGCACGACATCTCGTTCCACGAGCTTCTGCACAACGTGTATTGACAGCACTTTCGACAATGCATCAACTTGTACAAGGCATACAGCAAGAAGCGAACAATCTTACAACCTTTTCTAAATTAGACACATCAACTTTGCATTCGTTAACAACGCTTGAGGTACAAACAGACGCACTCCTCAATGGCACCGATTTAGACGGAGATGGAAGCATTGATGCAGTCCCAGGTGAGGCCGCAGCCGCCCAATTGTATGCATATGTGCAACAACTTGGCGCGATCCAATTATCATAATTTCGTAGGGACGCGATAATGCAGATGAACAAATTAATAAGGATACGTCGCCTGTAGGGACCGATTTATCACGTCCTTATGGCAATCGAGACGCCCACAAGGACGTTATAAATCGGTCCCTACCACAATGATGAAGAGTTAGTGTAAACTATACACACATGTGATATACTCTAGCTGACGCAAAAAATATAAGATACACAAACCTATTCAAGCAGGAACATAACATTATGGCAGAGCGCACAGTCTATCTCGATCACGCTGCAACCACCGCACTAGACTCGCGTGTGCTAGAGGCGATGATCCCTTACTTTACAACCGAATATGGCAACGCAAGTAGCATCTACACGCTGGGGCGTCATGCGATGCACGCGATTGACCGTTCACGTGAACAGGTCGCCGAAGTGCTTCACAGCCGTCCAACTGAGATTGCCTTTGTGGGCTGTGGCTCCGAAAGCGACAATCTTGCTATAAAGGGGATGGCGTTTGCTGCTCAGAAAAAAGGCAATCATATCATAGCCTCTTCGATAGAGCATCATGCGGTATTGCACACCTGTGAGTACCTTGACCGCTTTGGGTTCAAAACAACCTATCTGCCCGTTGATGAATATGCAACTATCAACCCTGACGATGTTGGACGTGCAATCACTGATCAAACAATCCTTGTCTCAGTCATGTATGCCAATAACGAAGTTGGCACAATCGAGCCAATAGCGGAAATTGGGCGTATCTGTCGCGCTAAGAAAGTTCCGTTTCATGTTGATGCCGTACAAGCAGGTGGGGCGGTACCACTCGATGTTGTTGCGCTCAATGTCGATATGCTATCACTATCGGCTCACAAATTTTACGGACCAAAAGGCATGGGTATTCTTTATGTGCGGCAGGGTATGCGTATTCTGCCACAGATGCAAGGCGGTTCACAAGAGCGAGGACGACGCGCTGGTACGGAAAATATCGCGGGTATCGTCGGAACTGCAACAGCCTTACAATTGGCACAAGCAGAAATGGCAGAGGTCACACCACGTATCACCGCTCTAAGAGACCGTTTGATTGAACGCGTGTTGACCATTCCTAGAAGCCGACTAACAGGTCATCCTACAAATCGACTTCCTAACAACGCGAGTTTTTGCTTTGAAGGCGTCGAGGGTGAGTCAATCCTGTTAAGCCTCGATATGCTCGGCATCGCAGCCTCGACGGGTTCCGCCTGTACCTCTGGCTCAGTGGACCCATCACATGTGCTCATCGCAATGGGCTTCTCAACCGAATGGTCACACGGAAGCCTACGCTTAACATTGGGAAAACAAAACACCGAAGCCGATGTTGACGCTGTTGTAGCTGCTTTACCAGGAATTGTAGAAAAGGTGCGTAGTTTAGGGCTATCTGTAGGGGTCTAATTCATTACCCCCAAAGATGGGGGTGGTAGGGCAAACGTTCCCACTATATATTTCGTGGCAATGTGGACCCCTCCCATCTTTGGGGGTAATGAATTAGACCCCTACAATAACCTGTGTACTACCCATTCCCTGGCCTTTTTCGCCTGCACCCCTACAGCCGCTTTAACGTTCGTACCACCAAGCATACGAGGCACCATAAATCCCTCGAACGGCCCACGCTGTATAACTTGCACGGGCGTATCTCGCCACGTTAACAACTCAGGCGTGCATAAGGCTGCAATCGTCAACGGATCGTGCAAATAGGGAAGGCTAGAATGCCATTGTGGACGGTGTTGTTGCCAAATAGTAATAAGTTGATACAGTAATTGCGCTTGTGCTGTTGTACTCTTTCGCAATTGTTCAATATCCTGTTTATGTAACTGACAGCGTCTTGTCACATTCAGTCCAATCAGCGTAATTGGTATCCCCGAATTCAGAACTATATCTGCCGCTTCGACATCGCTACGCACGTTCCATTCAGGCAAAGGCAGACCACTCGACCCACCCATCATCACAATACTTCTTATAGCCGTCCCTATGCGCGGTTCAATCAAGAGAGCTAACGCGACATTTGTAAGTGGCCCAATACAGACAAGTGTAAGTTTTCCGCTATGCTCAAGTGCTTGTTGTACAATAAGTTCTGGTCCAGAAAACGTGCTAAACGTCTCTTCGTCATAGCGTTTGTTCCCTAGTATTGTGGCCTGTGCAACACCAGAGGGTGGGTGTCGTTGGTGTAGCGGTTTGCCAACACCAACAGCAATTGGGATATCTTCACGCCCAAAAGTGGA
The DNA here is from genome assembly GCA_964248005.1 of uncultured Ktedonobacteraceae bacterium. Taxonomy (GTDB): domain Bacteria; phylum Chloroflexota; class Ktedonobacteria; order Ktedonobacterales; family Ktedonobacteraceae; genus JBBQVS01. The sequence continues at coordinate 4,528 of CAXTWV010000300.1, forward strand.
GAGTATATGCTTCACGAGTTGAGCACGTTGCTGCGTATCGCCAAAAACAGTGGTAATGCCTTGTATTTCTATTTCGGGCGAGTTGAGTGCAAGGCCGAGGGCAAGTGCATCATCTATATCATCTCCAATATCGGTGTCGAGCACAATCATCTGCTTCTCTGAATCCGATTGGATTGCTTCATGTGCGGAAAAAATATCATTTTGGTGCATTGTAACCCATTCTCAAGTATGTTACAGTTGACAAAAGCAGGCTAATGAAGAGAGGTCTGAGAGGTGATTGCTCTCCCTATGATAGGCTATCATAGGGGAAGAGCAATGTGCAATATTCATAAACCACAATGAATACCTCCCAGGATGAAAGGAAAGGGGTTTATTTAATGGCTACAGTCAAACGTGAGGTGCTGTCACAGCGAGTACTCAAGGTCAAACCTTCCGGTATTCGTAGATTTTTCGATATCATCAACACCATGCCCGACGTTATTTCGCTCGGTATTGGCGAACCAGACTTTGTGACGCCAGAGCATATTCGTCAAGCGGGCATTGCTTCTATTGAGCAAGGCCATACGCGCTACACCTCGAACTATGGGTTACTTGAACTGCGCGAAGAGATCGCGGCAATGCTCCAGCGTCGCTATGGCTTGACCTATGACCCAAAAACACAATTGTTAACAACAGTTGGCGTCAGCGAAGGCGTTGATCTCGCGATGCGTACCCTGATAGACCCAGGAGACGAAGTAATCTCATCCGATCCCGGTTATGTTGCGTATGAAGCCGACATTATTTTTTCAGGTGGTGTGGCTGTGCCTGTACCAACCTATGCGCAATACAATTTTGCTGTACGGGCCGCCGATATTGCTGCTGCTATCACTCCACGTACCAAGATGATTCTGCTTGGCAATCCAAACAACCCAACGGGAGCAGTCATTCCACGCGAAGAGTTAGAGGGTATCGCCAAACTTGCTGTCGAGCATGATCTCATTGTTGCCTCTGATGAAGTGTATAGTCGTCTTGTCTATGGTGTGGAGCATATAAGTATTGCCTCGCTACCAGGAATGCAAGAGCGTACACTGCTCCTCGATGGTTTTTCAAAGGCATATGCAATGACAGGCTGGCGCGTTGGTTATGTCGCGGCCCCTCCACATATCCTGGAAGCCATGCTCAAAATACATCAATACACCATCATGTGCGCTGGTACTGCTGCGCAAGAGGCGGCGTTGGAAGCATTACGTCATGGCGAAGATGACGCGCTGATGATGCGTGACGACTATGCGCGTCGTGGTCGTATGTTTGTTGATGGTCTCAATCGTATTGGCCTGACCTGCAATGAGCCGCGTGGAGCCTTCTATGCCTTTCCACAAATCAGTCATACAGGCATGACCGATGACGAGTTTGTCGAAAAACTGTTGGTAGAAGAGCAAGTTGCTACCGTCCCCGGAAGTTCATTCGGCACGGCTGGTGCTGGCTACATTCGTTGTGCCTACTGTACCGCCTCCAACAAACTCGAAGAGGCTCTGATACGCATGGAACGCTTCTTAAAAAGACATTCAGCATAAATAACAAAGCGAAAAACGGTGTTTTGGGCCCCCGGGCGGCCACACCCGTTTTGGGTGTTTTTTTTTTTTTTACTGGGCTTGCCCCTGTCATGCCAACAACGTCGGCTTCAACAGACTTTACAACAGCTTTGCTATAATTCTGAGGAAGTGGTAAAGACGTGTTTATCATGGTGACTCCTGCACATGGTGTCAATACTAGGTATCTTCTTATTGTCAGTATAGCAAG
>CAXTWV010000301.1:0-5600 GCA_964248005.1 uncultured Ktedonobacteraceae bacterium
GGGTCAACTCATCCAAGACCCCAAACTCATTAGAGCTTAGGTTGATGCCTATTGGGTCTAATTCATTACACCCTCGCGGCGATTGACCATGTTGGGAGGTTGTTGTAACGCTTCATCAATCCTAGACACATGGTCAATCGCCGCGAGGGTGTAATGAATTAGACCCCTACAGTTGCACAATGCCTTTGCACGGCACTCACAAATTCCTCCGTATTCGCATGCCCACCTTGATCTGTGGGTAAGACTGTTCCTTCTTGATACACACGCGCAATGGCCTCTCTTAGATGCTGAGATTGCTGACTGTACCCAAGATAGTCAAGCAGCATGGCACCAGTTAAGAGCATGGCAGTAGGGTTGATGGTGCCTTTGCCAACAAGATCAGGGGCAGAGCCGTGAACTGGCTCGAAGTAGGCATAGGTCTCACCGTAACAGGCACTGGGCGAGAGGCCGAGACCGCCGATGCTGCCACTGGCAACATCGGCGAGAATATCGCCGTGTTCGTTGGAGAGGACTACCACGTCGAGCGTTTCTGGCGATGCGACCATGCGCCGTGCTAAATCGTCGATCAGGTATTCTTGATAGCTCAAGGTGGGGTATTCACGCACGGTGTCACGGACAATGCTGCGAAAACGTCCATCTGTACGCGGCTGAATTGAATATTTCGCGCCTAATGTAACAACGCCGGGATAGCCGAGAGCTTGGCGTTCGAGTGCCAGTTCACAGGCGGAGATAGCGACACGGTGCATCTGTTCATCAGTGGTGACTCGGACGGCATAGGCTCCTACTTTGTCGGTTGGAGGAGCTTGCCACCATGTGCTACTACTAGATAACGCGCTTAGCTCAGAGATATCTCCCTCACGCGGAGGGTATAAGCCTTCCAGGTTGTCGCGCACAATCACGTAGTCGATATGCTCTGGATGCAGCATAGGACTGGCGTAACCGGAATACCAACGCACAGGACGAATATTGACGTAGGTCATTTTGCCCCAACGTAGATACCAGAGGATAGGGCGACTCGGACCACCACTCGCACCGAAGAGTGTACAATCCGCCGTGTCGATAGCTGTTCGTGTTTCTGCTGGAAAAGCATCGCCATAACGCGCTTGCGCTTCACGTCCACAAGCGGCCTCAGCGAACTGTACATCAGGAGCAAGAGAGTGCAGTATCTCGACGGTTGGTCGCATCACTTCAGGCGCGGAGTCATCGCCAGGAATGACACAAACAGTTGGTGGCGATGCTGAAGAACGCCGCTCAAAATGGGGAAAGCTCATTGCAATGTTCCTTGCTCTTGAATGTAGTTTATGATGCCACCTGCCGCGACGATACGTGCGATAAAAGGTGTGAGTGGTTCGGCCTGAAATGTCTGCTCCAAGTCGATGTTGTGAATGACGCCTGTCGTTAGGTCAACCTCGATACGTTGCCCGTCACGGCTTGCTAAGACGGCTTCTTCGCAGACAAGGACAGGTAAGCCAATATTGACTGAGTTACGATAAAAGATACGCGCAAAGCTACGCGCAATGACGACGCGCACACCACATGCGAGAATGGAAGCGGGTGCATGTTCACGTGACGAGCCACAACCGAAGTTATGACCTCCCATAACAACGTCGCCAGCCTGTACCTGTTGCGCAAAATCCGGTAGAATTTCACACAGACAATATTTCGCTAATTGTGCGCGGTCCGTTGTCACGTTGTAGCGTCCAGGAATGATTACGTCGGTGTTGATGTTGTCGCCAAGCATCCAAATTCGGCTCATGATTGTTGTGTTCCTTTCGATTATGTTTACGAACAATCTTCTATAGGGACCGATTTATCACGTCCTGTTAGCATCACAGAACTTGACGAGAGCGTGAAAAGTGTTTCAACATCCTCCATTATGACCATTGCCGACGAGGACGTGATAAATCGGTCCCTACAGGATGTGTGCATTACAAAAATTCGCGTGGGTCTGAGATACGACCGCTTAACGCGGTGGCGGCGGCGGTAGCGGGACTGCCGAGATAGATTTCGGCGGTTGGATCGCCCATACGTCCGGTAAAATTTCGGTTCATGGTGGTGAGGGCGCGTTCGCCGGGGGCGAGGACGCCTTGATGTCGCCCAATACATGGACCACAGCCGGGATTTTCTACGGTCGCGCCAGCACGAATAAAGGTTTCCAGGTAGCCGAGACGCATGGCCTCAAGATAGACCTCACGCGAGGCTGGGACAACAACCATGCGTGTGCGAGGAGAAATTTGCTTGCCTTGCAGGATACCTGCAGCGATGGCGAGATCGTCAAGGCGTCCATTGGTACATGTACCTAGAAACACCTGATCTATCTCTACATTCGTCACATCGCCTACGGGTACGACGTTGTTTACGTCAGGTGGACAGGCGATCATGGGTTGTAATTGTGAGGCGTCAATATGGAAGACGCTTTCATAGCTTGGGTTGTGCGGTGCGAGCATGGGATACTCGACTTCGGTTCGACCATGTAGCCATGCTTGTGTGATTGCATCGGGGGCAACAAGGCCAGCCTTGCCGCCCATCTCGATAGCCATATTACAGAAGGTAAAGCGTTCACTTACTGAGAGATGCTCAACTAGATTCCCTGTGTACTCGATTGCACGATAGTTCGCGCCATCGACGCCGACCTGTCGCACCATCTCGAACGTGATATCTTTGGCGTAGACACCAAAGGGCAAGGCACCAGTTATTTGAATGTTGATGGTTGTAGGGACACGAAACCATGTGCGACCCGTAGCGTAGGCAACGCCAATATCGGTTGATCCCATGCCAGTCGCGAAGGCACCAAGGGCACCATAGGTACAGGTATGGCTATCGGCACCCACGATGATGCTTCCAGGCACAACATAGCCACGCTCCGGCATAACCTGATGACAAATACCCTCCTGCAAAATTGTGATATCTTGCTCACGTGCAAAGGTGCGAATGTCACGTTGGAGAGTTGCAGCTGCGATTGTCGCGGCAGGAATGATGTGGTCAAACACGATATGCGAACGGCGCGGATTGAAGACACGCCCACCGCTTTGCTGTGACAACTTACGGAACGCCTGAATTGCGAGAGGACTTGTTGTATCGTGGCTCATCACGCGGTCAACTTCGACGATGACGGTCTCGCCCTGCTCAACCCGTCGTCCCAACTTGCAGCTAAAAATCTCTTCAGTTAATGTTCCCATTGTTGGAATCCTTCTTTCTAATCTGCATAATTTTCAAAAATGGTGGTTGGGTCGCATGGACGCGATAAATCGTGCCCCTACAATGCGTTGGTATTTCCAAACAGGATGACCGATTTAGACGGGCGCGATAAATCGTGCCCTTACCTCAGCGTACCAGGATTGGATAAAGGCATCGACCTCTTCCTGATTCAGAGTGCCATTTTCGGCGCGTGCTTTGAGAGCGTGCGTGAGATTGGCGATTTCGTTGCTGGTTAGCTGTAAGCCTAGCGAGGCGACACGATGTCCAACGGCGTAGCGACCTGTGACGCGAGAGCCGATATCGACATGACGCAGTAGGCCGAAGTCAGCCGGGTCAAGGACTTCGTAGGCACGTGGGTTGCGTAAGACAGCCTTTGTATGGACACCTGCTTTATGTGTAAAGGCACTTGGCGCGGTGATGGGTGTGTTAAAAGGGATGGTAAGACCGAGACAGGAGGCGACAAATTGGTCAAGTGGCGCGACTTGCGTCAGGTCATAGTCGGACAACAGTTCAGGATAGTGAATGTAGAGTTGCGCGATAAGTCCACTAAGAGATGCAATGCCGTTGCGCTCACCGATACCTAACGCGGTCACATCAAGACAATCAGCACCAACTTCTAATGCGGCAATTGTGTTGGCGTTGGCACAGCCAGTGTCGTTATGCCCATGAAACTCGATGCCAACGTGGGGGTAGCGTTCGTGGCAAAGCTGGACCAGTTGTGCCACCTGTCGCGGTGTAGCAATGCCAACGGTATCGGGTAGGCCGATACGCTGTACCCCTGCATCAACAACGGCATCAAAGACATGCAGTAGATCAATAAGGTCACTACGAAAGGCGTCTTCGGCAGAAAAGCGTACATAGCGACCAGCCTTCCGTACACGTCGTACCAGCGGCACAGCATCAGCAATCATTTGTTCGATGCGGCGTCCATGACTGAATGTGCGTAGTTGTGTCGAAGTGCCATAGAAGAGATTGAGGCCATATACAGGAGTATCCAATGCAGCCTGTACGTCTGCTTCGACACAGCGTACATGGGCGACGATATGTGCATGCAAATCCAGATTACAAAGTGCAAGCACAGCCTGTTGCGTCTCTGGTGAGGCAACGGGCGATGGCACTTCGATGAAGGCCACTCCAATCGCGTCAAGCAAGCGAGCTATGGTTAAACGCTGTTCGAGCGTAAAACACGCTCCTATAAATTGTTCGCCCTCCCGTAGGGTCGAGTCAAGAATAGTAAGAGGACTCATTACATCACCTCTCGTTGCTGTGAGAGGTCTCGCAGCACGATTTCAAGTACGTCGATAGCATGTGTATATTCCACAAGGTTAATATGCTCGTTGGGCGTGTGATCGAGGCTTGCATCGCCGGGACCATAGGCAAGGATATTCTGACCCCAGCTAGGTCCGACGACGTTCATATCAGATGTGCCAGTTTTGTGCTTAAAGGTTGGTTGTCCACCAGTTGTACGGATAGCTGAGAGAAATGCGCGTGCGACAGGCGTGGTTCGTGTTGTCTGAAACGCGGTCTCCTCACCCGAAAACTGCAGCTGAACACCGTCTTCATAGGCCCATTGCTCTAACTGAGTTTGTAAGGCCACGCTATTATAAGCAGGTGGCAGACGATAGCCAAGTAGCAGATGCGTCTGTTCCTCTAAGCCATCCTGTGTGCTGGTGATACTACGGAGCGAAGGTAGCAGTGCGGCAAATGATGAATTGGAGGCGTGTTGTGCGTTCCATTCGGCGGCGTGTACACGAACACGTTCCCAGAAGGCTACCGCGACTTCGCTACTATTGTGGTTTGGTCCCGCGCTATGGCTAGAGGACCGTGTGACACAACAATCGACCAACAACCGACCTTTGTAGCCAATCGTTACCGCTTGACTTCCACTTGGTTCGCCGATGATACAAGCCGAAGGGGAATAGCGATGTACGACAGCATGTGCTCCACGAGATGTTGCGGCCTCCTCCTCTACCGCGCCAATCACGATAATTGGTCGCTGTACATCTCCTGTCCGCGCGATACGAGCGGTAGCTGATAGGAACGCGGCAAGTGGTCCCTTCGCGTCCACTGCTCCCCGTCCATAGAGGAGTCCATTCTCAATACGTACCGGAATGTTACCAGTTACCGTGTCCATATGACCAAGCAAGATAATGGGGTCTTGCACGTTTTCATCGTTGTGGGTGCTGACTATGACATTGCCAACCTCATCGAGACATGCATGAAGTCCTATCTGTTGCGCTTGCTCGACAAGGTGTCGTGCAAAGTGTTGCTCCTGACGCGTGTAGCTTGGAATGGTTAACATGGATTGTAGGAGTGCTACTTCTTGTTGTGGTGTGGATGAACGCTCTGTTTTTTTTTTTAAACGGATTTTTTGGTCAACCAAAAAGCGGGCAAACACCCCC
>CAXTWV010000301.1:5610-6254 GCA_964248005.1 uncultured Ktedonobacteraceae bacterium
TTTTCACTGCTTGTTTGATCTACCAAACTTTTTTTTAAAAAAAAAAACATCTCTCAACACCCCACACCACCCAAAATCTCCTCAATAACATCTAGCACACGTTCTAGCTGCACCTTAGTAATCACAAGTGGTGGGAGCATACGAATCACATTTGGTCCTGCTTGTAGGGCAAGTATGCCACATGCGAAGAGTGCTTCGAGATAGGGTTGTGCGCGGCGTGTGAGTTCGATACCCAGCAAGAGACCGCGACCTCGAACCTCGCGTATAAGTGGTGAACGAAGAGCACGTAGGCGTTCAAAAGCATATGCTCCAAGCGTAGCTGCACGCTGTGGCAATGCGTCGCGTTCCAGAATATCTAGTGTGGTGAGGGCAGCAGCACAGGCAAGCGGATTACCACCAAAGGTACTACCATGCACGCCCTTTGTGACACGTCCACTTTCCATGACACGTGGTCCCAGGCAGATTGCACCCATTGGCACACCGCCCGCAATAGACTTCGCGAGACAGAGGATATCTGGTTGTAGATTGTACTGTTCGCAGGCAAACAAGGTTCCGGTACGCCCAAAGCCTGTTTGGACCTCATCGACAATCAAGAGGGCACCGCGCTCGTGACAAAGTGTTGCAAGGTCTCGAATGTATGCCTC
>CAXTWV010000302.1:0-1201 GCA_964248005.1 uncultured Ktedonobacteraceae bacterium
TGAAACCGCGTTTTACGCTCGGAGTCGAAGAAGAATTTCAGATGGTGGACAAACAGACTGGTCAGCTTGCTTCACACATTCATACGATTCTGGAAAAAGGCACGCCACTCCTCGGTGAAAGTATCAAGGCGGAGATGCTCCAATCAACCGTCGAGCTGGTGACAGATGTGTGTCAAACCATGCATGACGCACGCCGAGAGGTACAACGTCTCCGCTCTACGCTCGCTCAACTTGTTGATGAAGAGGGGCTTGCACTCATCAGTGCTGGTACTCATCCCAACGCGCACTGGAAGAATCAGGTGAGGACGCGCAACGACCGCTACGAATTGCTTGAAGAGGAATATCAGGATGTGGGTCGCTCAATCCTCATTTTCGGATTGCATGTTCATGTAGGTATCGAAGATCGCACAATCACTATTCCTCTGATGAATCAAGTTCGCGCATGGCTCCCACATCTGCTCGCCATTTCGTCAAACTCACCCTTCTGGACGGACCGCTTTTCTGGTACAAAATCCTATCGTTCAGTCGTATGGAAGCGTTTTCCACGTTCTGGCATTCCTGACATCTTTTCATCCATGAATGACTTCGATCTGTACGTAGAGCACCTGATACGCACAGGGTGCATCGACAATGGCAAGCGTATCTGGTGGGACGTGCGTCCCCATGCATTTTTCAATACTATCGAGTTTCGCATCTGTGATATGCCCGCCACGGTTGAGGATACACTTGGCATTACGGCTCTATGTCAGGCGTTAGTAGCAAAGCTTCACTGGCTGTATACGCATAATATGACCACGCATGTCTTGCCGCGCCACTTTATTGAGGAAAACAAATGGCGAGCTATGCGTTACGGTCTTGATGCCGAGTTTGTCGATTTCATACAGAATCGTCGTCTCAGTATGCGCGAATCTATCGAAGAACTGCTCGACTTCGTTGAAGATGTGATTGATGACCTCGGTAGTCGGCGTGAAATTAATTACTTGCGCTCCCTGCTAGAAGACCCTCGCGGAACAGGAGCGGACCGTCAAATCGCGGTCTATAAAGAGACCAACGATACTCATGCCGTTACCCGCTTCCTAATGCAACAAACACTACAAGGCATGACTCTGTCTCATGCACGCTAGCATCAAGGATAGAACAAGGGAGCGGGGGGGGGGGGGGGGGGGGGGGGGGGGGGGGGCGGGCGGGGGGAGGAGAGGGG
>CAXTWV010000302.1:1211-6242 GCA_964248005.1 uncultured Ktedonobacteraceae bacterium
GTGGGCGGTGCCCCCCCCCCCCCCCCCCGCTCCCTTGTTCTATCCTTGATTCAGTTTCCACTGCACCTGTGCTTGTTGTAAACCAATCAACTGTTGTTCAAGCTGAATAATTTGCTGTTGCAATTGCTGTTTTTGTTGCTGTGGTCCCAGCAAGCGCATGTCCTCGAACCATTTATAGCCACGCTTGATAATGCCCTCTGGCACAAATGCTGAGGTCTGATTATACTGTGCGCGTGTCGCGGACATTTGGGTATTGATTTGCTTCAAGTACAATTTCATTTGCTTGATTTGCAGTTTGAGTTGTTTGATTTGGTCCTGATAGGGGTCTTGCGACTGTACAGACCGTACACTGCGCGTCCTACGACGTGTAGGTACCTCTACTTGCTCCTCTTGTAGAATTGGATAAGGATCGATAGGCGGCTGTTGTAGCACCGCGCCAGGGGCTTGTAGCGCGTTGCCGCAATTCTGGCAGAAGTGTGCGCCATCCTGGTTATGTGCGCCGCAGCGTGCGCAATACATAGGGAAATTCCTCCTCTATAAACATTCTCTTTATTGTACGTTCAAACAGAGGAAAATGATATGGATGCCATGGGTCTTCGACCCATGGCATCCATATCATTTTCATAGTTCGCGTTTATCGCTTACGTCGTAGCCGAGTGAGGTCATTTCGGACCAGAGATAGCTATCATTGAGCAATTTCAGCAGTGCCCAGGGATGTTTTGTATCATAGAGCAGCTTGTGTTCCTTTTCAAAGGTCGTGATAAATGCGTCACCTAGAATTTCTTTGCCCAAGCGATTCACGACACGCTGCATCCTGGCGGGCGTAAGGTCTTTGAGGTATGGCTTTTTGGCAATGGTAGTAAGCATTGTCATCTTCACGCGATTCTTCTTACAATCATTGGCGAAATTGTCATAGCCCTCGATAGGCATTTTCTCCTGCACAAGTTGTGTCTGAATAGTGGTGAGAGCCGCACTCACCGCCTTCTCAACCTCTTCCAGGAAGCGAAAGATAGAGTGAAAGTTTTCCTTTTTGAGAATAAAAAGATCGTCTCCTCGACTTATACAGTCAATAGTATCATCAAAGAGCAGCGTTGGTTCCTCAACAAGATCATACTCATTTGTATCGCGAAAGATGGCACCGATAAAGCGCGATTGTTTGAGGAGTTGTCGGCGCGTATAGAAACGGTAGAAGTAAATCATTTCTTGCGGTTTGCTTAACGGCTTTACCAAAATCACATAGAAGCGGAGATTGTTGATAAATGCCTTGTCATCATCCTGAAAGAAAAGAAAGTCTTGATATGCTTCTAGTGGTGCTATTTGCTGCTTGATAAATTGGTAGCCTTCGGCATCGACGCGAAGATGTTCGACTTCGTGTTCTTGTGGCCTGCTCTCTCCTTGATATGGATAGAGAAGACGCCCGCCACTTACCCATGTTTTGCCATAGTCCACAAGAAAGTCCTGTATTTTTTCGCGAAATGTATCAGCGAGTTTATCAGAAAGGTTCATGCGACGAAAGGCTAGTGTTGCTTCACCTTGCTGTGTTGTAGAGGCAAGGCACACATGCACGTCGCATGTATTTTCTGTTGTTTTTCCGGCTGGTCGCATTACCTCAAGCGAGAGAAGGTCTTCAAACAGGGAGACAGAGGGAGCAATCATGCAGCTATGTACTCCTTTATTGTACTTGTAAAAATGTAGTATCGCCGATGCGTGCGACGTGGACAACACTACGTAGTCCGACGCGTTGGCGTGTAAGTAGATAGAACGACGTTTCATTTTTGGCTATCTTAATCTCGTAGAGGTGATAGCCCAAGATATTAAGCATTGGATTGATATAGATCATATTGGAATTCACATAGATAATCAATAAAACGGCAAGAAATACTATTACCGCCCATAGTTGTGCCCCGGTTAGGTCCAAGCTCACAAACGGCACGAGGTAGCTAGCAACGTAGCTCAATACATCTCCATCATGTCGATCCAGTTCAGTAATCACCTCATGCGATTTTGCGCGTCGTGGCGCGATGAGCAAAAAATACAGAAGCAGAATGACCAAACCAGATATGCCAATCAGCAGGATGATAATCGCCAAAAGCAGATGTGTTTGCCACAACAGAATGCAGAATATCACGGCAAGCGGAAAGTAGGAACTAATAAAAAGCAAACAACGTACAAACAGACTGGGCATGATAGAATGCGTCCTTTCCGCGATATATATTAAATATAGTTCTATAGTATTCTTCTTTTTGGAATATAACAATGTGGTAGAGAACAAAACCCCTGTAGGGGTCTAATTCATTACACCCTGCTGGCGATTGACCATGCTGGGGGATGTCGAAACGCTTGTGTATGTCCTGTAAACATTGTGCGTTGCCAACAGGGTGTAATGAATCAGACCCCTACAGGAGGTGTCCAATTTCTATACATATATTTTGTAATTCTTAACGAACCTCTTGGTTCTTGCTTCTATGCTCTGCTTTGGATGGATTATTCAGGTGTCGGCCCAATTCCTCAAACTCACGCTCCATCTCAACAATGACACGCTGTTCTGCATCCTGACGTGCGATCATGTGTTTACGTGCATACAGAATGATGCGATTGACGTAAGAACGTCCAATCTCAGCCCGTTGCCATTTGACCTCTGGCATGGGACGTAGGTGTAGGAGTGAGCAAGGATAAAAATCTTCGTCATGAAATGCGAGGGCGAGCAGTTGTGCATACTCAGAGACGGCCTGACATGCCACTGGGTCCGCGAAAAAGCCTGTTTGTGTGCTAGAGATGATGAGAACGCCAGAGATGCGTCCTGCATACATGACAGGACATGCGGCAGCACTACGTTCATGTTCGTCGATATCCACCTGCAAACGCTCTTCATTGCCTAAGTTATCCCATGTTTGCAGACGCTGCAGCATTGCCGCTGTACCCGCGAGCGTTGTACTTCCCAGATACGCTCGACTTTCCAGGCTAAAAGGCCAGGGATAATTACCACGCATAGCGGCTTCACGTAAAGAATGTATCCCATCTTCATGTGCTGGCATGAGATTTGCATAGGTGATAGACAAACCACGCCGATCTGAATCGAGGTGTAATAGTGCGTACTCAAAAACTGCTTGCGTCACCTGCCAATAGCGTGCATCGGCTTCTGGTGTTGTGGCGATCAAGTCAAACACACGTCGATAAATGTCTTTGCGCACTTCACGAATACCTAAAGAAGGGGGATCAAGAACGCCTGGGAATGTCTGGTTAATCGCATAGGTGAGATTACCACGATGCTCTGCGAATACCTCTGGCAAACGCTTCAAATGTATTGCACGTGGCTCAGAACTCCCATTCATCCAACGATACACAGTAATTTCGGCAACCTCTAAATCTTTCGCGACACGCGCAATCTCAGCACGATCATGGCGAAGAATATGTCTGAGCAAACTACTGAATGGGGAAAGCTTTTCTTCCGCGAGTGTATACGCTAGATGCTCGTCATCAAAAACTGCGTCCTGCGGTTGGTATAGCGACACGTCAGCCTGCGTGTTCTGCGTGGGATACTGTTTCTTTTTAGAGCCGAGGGGACGCCCGCGCTTCCTAGGTTGCTTAGGTACGTCCTGGTCTATATCCATTGAACATGTTCCTTCCTGTCCAGCGTTAAAACAACCTTTTCGCTACAGAATTTCTACTTGACATAGTATAACATAATAGTTACACATTGATATGGTATATAAAGAGAAAATAGCGTAACAGAAATTATACATTTGTGTGCTCTACATAGCAATTTCCTCCTAGCAAGCATTTTTTTCACAGAGAAAGTTCTTATCTATGCTATTGTAACGCGTACACCCCCTCTTTCGTCTCTTTGAAATTGCGTAGAACATTTTAAAACAAACGTGTAGACGCATGACGGGTACTCCTATTTTTTTGTATGTTACAATGTATGACTAAAAGTACTGAAATGTTGTACACAATGAGAACTCTCAGGTAATATTCACTTGTGCAGAAGAGCGTGTTGACGCTTCTTAGCAACTTTAAGGGACATGATAGGGATAAAAATAACAACGATGGCAGTAAATGATGTCGTGCATGTGAATGAATGTGGACTTCCCCTCAACGCAATTGAATGGTTGGAGACCCATCACCGAAGTAAAGCACACGAACGCGAACAAATGGTTCGCAACCTCTCCATAAAGAAAGAAAGTTTTGTTGTCGATGCAGGCTGTGGTCCTGGTTTGTGGACGCCTCTCCTGGCTAGAGCCATCGGACCACGCGGACATATTGTTGGCGTTGATATCTCACCAGAGGCACTCGTCACGGCGCAGAGCCGTAGTACAAACCGTTGGTATCGGCGTCAGGTAGAATATAAGCGAGCACTGCTGGAAGAGTTACCGATACCATTAGGACGGGCAGATATGATATTCAGTGCGAATGTCAGTCAATATCTTCCAGACCCTGTGTCCACTTTTGCTGCTATGGGTCCCTACCTCACACAAGGCGGAAGACTTGCTATCAAGGATATTGACTTTGGCACAATGCGCTTTCACGGCATTGATACAATGCTCCAGGCACGCGTCCTACAGGCACGCGAATACTGGGAGCTACAACGTGTCGAGCAAGGCTACGCGTTTGAAGACAGTTGGGTCGGCTCTAAACTCGCGGACTATCTGCGTAAAGCTGGCTATGAAGATGTATGCGAAACCGCGTACCTGATACAACGTACACATGCCTTGCCCACCGATTTCCGCTCCTATCTGCAAGGGGTCGCCGAATGGTTTGTGAGTGAGGGCGCACCTTCCCTATCAGATAATGATGTGCGAGATTGGCTGCGCAGTTTCCGTGATGGCCCGAACAATGCCATCGACCAGGAAGGCTTCCAAAGCGAAGAGATTGAATATGTGGTGACAGGTGTATGGAATAAGTCTACGTCCAAGCCACGTAGTTATATCGACATGTATGTTGAACTGCCTATGGTTGAGCGTCTCGAAACACAGGAACCACTCGTCTTGTTACCTGCTCTTTAACTCATCAATATTCATAAGAGGGCGTGAT
>CAXTWV010000303.1:0-6230 GCA_964248005.1 uncultured Ktedonobacteraceae bacterium
CCTGTGAACGCCACGCTGGAACATGACGTTCACACCAGGACATGAAGCCTGCCTCAATTTCTGAAGCATCGCGTAACGAAGCATCAATGAGCATCTCGATGTATTGCTCATGCGTTAGGCAAGTAGTATTCTCTTCCGTGCTTTAGCTCCTTTCAAGAGATATCGCTTCCTGGCTCTTTTTTTGCTCCTATCATGCTCCTCAGTATATCAGAATATTTTCTAGGCCGTCAGGAACTCGCATTTCAAAAGGAAGAGCTTCCCTTACGAGAGGTATATGTGATACTATAGAGGTGCAGAACCTCTCGCAAAAATTTTGAGCGAAAATGTGGTGAAAAGTATTTCGTTCTCCTTTATTGTAGAAGGGTAAGTATCTTGAGAGAGGAACCTCTCGCGAACAGTATTCTCCAAACAGGGACTTGCCTGTGTGGAGCGTGGAAGTGTCAAATACAACGACATCGCGTCTGAGCGTTTGAAGCAATGCGTAGCATCCCGACATACTCTTCTCAGTTGAGGGATCGAACAGAACGGGATCGCGCCTAAGCGTTTGAAGCCGCCAGATCGTACGCAACTTGCTTTCCAATGCGTTAAGTCTAACTAAACAAGATCGCGTCTGAGCGTTTGAAGCGAAAGCTGTCGATTAGGTAACATTCCCACACTTTACGTCAAGAGAACGAGATCGCATCTGAGCGTTTGAAGCAGCTATTACTCGAATGGCAAACACTATCTGAGGCGTATCTAACATGACAAGATCGCAACTGAGCGTTTGGAAATTGCTGCGTACTGTTGGGTGTGGTCATGAGTTTGTCGTTGAATCCAGCAATATCGCGTCTGAGCGTTTGAGGAAAATACAACTCGAATTGCAAGGTAGAGGGTATCCTCTGTCGAATACAGCAAATCGCGCCTGAGCGTTTGAAGCCGCATGAAAGATCTTGTTGAGGATCCGGAGTGTCCTGATGAACAGGCAGAGATCGCGTTTGAGCGTTTACAACTGCCTTTTTGTGTTCAAAGTGGCAACTACTTCCCTGATCAAATGGCAGAAGATCACCACAAAGTTGTGAAGTTTGTTTGGTCTATATAGCTGGCTTACTAGCTTTCAAGAAAGAACTCTTTCACTTTTGTGAGGTGAAAGAGTTCTTTGTATGTCTCGAAAAGGAAACATTGTAAAAGATTGTCAACGAGAATTGTTGCTCCAAAAGAGCACCACAAACGCTCCATTGCAAAGTCGGTACTGCTCTGCTGCAAAGTCTCTCTCGCTCCACTGCAAAGTCACACTTGCTCTGTTGCAAAGCCGAATGTGTCACCGCAAATGCTCTACTGCAAAGTCACAAGTGACATTTGCACTAGTGCAAAGTCACAAATGACAACTATAAGGATAGACCGTGATTGTCCACGGACTAAAATACTTCAGATGAGAAGCTCTTTTCTCTCCTTTACGCGTGTCCCGATATAAGGGTAGTTGCTTCTGTTTGTGCAAGCATCACCCATGGTTGCAGCTCGGACACGAGTTGCTCCTGCGAGAATTTCGGCATGTGGAGAGCTACGTAGCCATCGGGACGAACCAGCAGCGTACTGCCATGTTGAGTTCCTAATTTGTGGTGAAATTGCTGTTTAAAATCGAGCAACGTCACAACTGGAAGTTCGTGTGCGATTGCCTCTGGACCCTGCTCGAAAACTACATAGGGCCTGATCGTCTCACCTATGTATGGCTTGAGACTCTCTAGGAGACGCACGATGTGTTGCCGATCCCGTTCAAACTGGTCGGGCGCGACTGCAATGAAGAGAGAATACAGGGCTTGCCGCAAAAGATCGTAGAGGCGTACCGATGTGTTCATTTCAGCAGTGAGCAGAGCGGGCTTAAGCTCCAGATCGGGAACGCGATCTCCAGCCTGTCGTACCTGCTGACCAGGAAGAAGCTTGAGCAGTGGTGAGCGACGGTCTCCATGACTGTAGCTGATGCCCAGACCGGAAATAGTCTCGGTGCTGACTCGTTGGAGAGGTGAAAGTTGCATGAGCACTTTCATGACAAGATTCCGTCCCGTTTTCGCCAAGCTCTTCTGCGCAAGGGCGGAGCCGAGCAGGGAGTCTGATGCACGCAGAACTTGCTGACCAACTGGGTACCGCTCACGCTGGTAGGTGTCCAGAAGGCTCTCTGGAGCACGTCCACGTAGCACCAGTGCCAGCTTCCAACTCACGTTGTACGCATCTTGTACGCCAGTATTGAGTCCTTGCCCACCTGCAGGGCTATGAACATGGGCTGCATCTCCCGCAAGGAACACTCGTCCGACCTGGTAGTGGGGAACTTGACGTAGCTGTGCGGACCAACGAGTCAGCCAGCGAGGGTCACTCATTCGCGCGGAAACAGGGAGAATCGCATTCACCGATTCCTGGAGTTCATCAAGTGTGAGGTCCTCGCGTGCAAAGCTGTTCTGGTAGGCGGTATCAATCGTGACGACACGGGCATAGCCATCTTGAAAAGGAATTACTATAGCTAGTCCACGTTCATTAGAGAACTGTGACAGTCCGTTCTTCCCTGCTGTACTCTCAAGTTTGACATCACCGAGAAAAGCCATCCACGGATAGCCTTTGCCCGGAAATGGAAGCCCCACAGCGCGACGTGTCGTACTATGAGCACCATCACACCCTAGGACATAACGAGCGGAGAACTCTTCCACTTGTCCATCAGCGTCTTGAAGTTGCACTATGACATCATCGGGACCTTGTGCCACAGCTTTGAGTTCGACTCCTCGCTCAATTGTATGTCCCAACTTGGTCAGGTGAGCCTCCAACAACGCTTCTGTCTCAGCTTGAGGAATAAGTAGAATATAGGGATAGTTTGTATCAAGACGGGAAAAGTCAGTGGCAATTGTTGTGACCCCTATACTTAGACTAGCACCAGGAGACGTATATCCCGTTCGCACAAAGTCGTCGGCAAGACGAGGCGATAGCAACTCCAGTATTTCCAGGGTCCGCGCGTGTAATGCCAGTGCCTTTGAGTGCGGGGAACGCTGTGTAGTTTTCTCGATCAGACGAAACGAGATTCCTCGTCGAGCGAGTTCCAGCGCGGCAGTTAGACCGGTTGGACCAGCACCAACAATCAGGACATCGATCATTGCGCGTTCAGGAAAAGAGGTACTCTGTTGATTCATGGTGGACCTCCAAAAGGCTCTCTCTGCTTCACAGCTTGTATATGTCTTTACTATTTCACTCTCGATAATGTGCCCAAGCAGATGAAGGCAGTTGCCACATGCATCAGTAGCAACGCTCCAACCTCTGAGAATGTCGTACCTGGGTAGAGCCGAATGAATGGGAGCAGCAGATCAGGAATAAGTGAGGCGAGCAACACAATCACGGCGACACGTTGAAACAGACGTATTGGATGCTTTGCCCATCGCATCATCAACGCAAAGACGATGAAAGCTCCCACGACTCCTATGATGGTAGAGGGGATGAAGCCTTCTGGTTGAAGAGGGATAAACGTAGGCGCAACTGAAAACAGTGCCTTCGCTCCCAACGAGATGAGCGTATTCATAACGACGGCTGCAAGAACCATGAGTAAGCCAACTCTCCATAAGCGCCAAGACACGTTATGCTGCTTGGACGTGATTTGAGATGTTTGTGTTGATGACATGAATGTTCACCTTTCTCTTTTTGCTTGTCAAGTTCCTTGGAACAGGAACCTTTCTCTAGTACAATACGTATCGCTTACGCAACAGATATTGTATAATAAACATCTGTTAGGTATAATACTACTGTCTAGTTGGATAAGAAACAAGACGCAAAAAAGCGTTTCTGTTGGATAAGCAACGGACAGGAAAAACTGTTGAGAAAGTTCAGGAAACGTATGCACCCCTTGTTTCCGCAAAGAGAGAGAAGAAAGAGAGAGTAGTTTCATGGAACGAGAAGGAAAAAGCAGCGATCCACGAGTCAAACGGACACGAAAGCTTTTACAGCAAGCCCTTAGGGACCTGTTACAGGAACAAAACTTTGCTAGTATCAATATTCTGGATATTACCGAGCGGGCGACGGTCAATCGTGCAACGTTCTACGCCCACTTTCCTGACAAGTACGCGCTTCTGGATTCTATGCTACGAGAGCTATTTCAGCAGATGATCATTAGTCGGTTTCCTGCGACCCTGAAATGGGAAGCCGCAAGTGTGCGAATACTGATTCGGTCCTCGCTTGAATTTTTGGATGAGGTTCAACGTCTGTATAAGCCCTTTGATTCGCAGATTGAGCTTCTCGTCGGGAAGATCGTCCAACCGGAAATCGCACACATTCTTCTGGATTGGCTCAAACACGTACAGGGATTGAAAACCTCACCACGAGTGCGTCTGAAAACAGTCGTCTCGACGATGAGCTGGGCGATTTTCGGAACGGCTATCGATTGGACCTTCAACACGCAAATGATTGATGAACGGGTACTCTCGTCAGAGGAGATAACCAACCAAGTTTTTCTGGTACTCACAGAAGGAGTGGCGCAACTCGTTCCTGGGCTATTACCCTGAGCGGTATCTGTATGCTTTCGCTCCTGCAGAGTACATAAAAAAGCCTCGTCACTACACTCAAGCTCTTCCCTCTTCCCCAAGGATATGTTATAGTTCATTCAACATTTTTAATCTATTAGTAATGTGTAACACACTTCCATAGTGAACTACTCAACAGAGAAGGCTTCGGAAAGCTGGTACAGTAGAACACACATTACCGAACTTACGTGGAGGGAGCTATGCGCTTCTGCTTTATCGTTGAGGAGCAATACCGCAATGATCCTATGCCGATAGTCGTTGCTGATCAGTTGCTTCAATGGGGTCACGACATTGATATATTAGAACCGCAAGCGACTATAACGAATTTATTCGATCTTGCTGCACACGGCTATGATGCGTATGTGTTAAAATCGCTGGCTGATGGTCCCGGCATGAGTATTCTTGCGGCGGCAGAAGCGGTTGGTATTCCAACGATTAACAACTCACGTGCGATTCGTCTTGTACGAGATAAGGCGGTTGCAGCTGCTTTCGCGCGTGCGCATGGGCTTCCCGTTCCTCCAACATACTTTGTTGCTCATCCTCGTCTGCTCAAGCAGATTCCATTGGAGGACTATCCACTTGTTGTTAAACCAACCAATGGAAGTTCGTGTAGAGGCATCTATCGTTTAAACAGTCCTGCTGATTTAGAGACGCTGGACATAAATGTGGTGGATGGAGGCTTTTTGCTCGCACAGCAATATGCGGAAAACACTGGATTTGACATCAAAGTTTATGTGACAGGTAGTGAAGTGTACTCCGCTATTGCCAAGAAGTCGCCACTTCATGGTGAGGTGGAAGAGAAGTTTATTCCCCTTACGCCAGAGTTACGTAAAATCACGCTTCAGGTGGGCAAACTGTTTGGGCTTGATATTTACGGGATAGATGTTGTAGAAACACCGCAAGGTCTTGCCATACTTGACATCAATGACTTTCCTAGTTTCGGACGTGTCCCACGGGCAGTGGTACGAATATCAGAATATATTCTTCATGCAGCAAGAAAAGCACAGAAAAAACGTACTGCTCACATAGACCAGAAGCTCCGGCATGTACACACGGACAGAGAGCAGGGTGTGTTTACAGAAAGTACAAAGTCCTGAGAGACTTGTAAAGAAGGATAGAGGTAGATATCCATGCGTTTCTGTTTTATTGTCGAAGAACGATATCGGAATCAACCGATGCCGATAGTGATTGCCGACCAACTGCGACAATGGGGACATGATGTTGATCTTTTGGATCCACAAGAAACAATTACGTATTTATCAGAACTTCCACTACAAAGATATGATGCATATGTACTCAAAACATCAGCCGATGGACCCGGTCTCAGTATTTTAGAAGCGGCTGAGTCAGTAGGGATACTAACTATTAATAACTCGCGCTCAATACGTCTAGTGAGAGATAAGGCTGTTGCGGCGGCCTTTGCTCACGAACATGGTTTGCCTGTACCACATACCTACTTTGTTGCGCACCCAAAGCTTCTTGCACAAGTGCCAGAGGCAGAGTATCCAATAGTTGTCAAGCCAAGCAATGGAAGCTATTGTCGTGATATTTATCGGCTGAATAGTCCTCTTGAACTAGCGACGTTGAAGATTGAGGAAAACAATGAGCAGTTCTTTTTAGCTCAGCAGTACACAGAGAACACAGGGTTTGATATTAAGCTCTATGTGACAGGAGAGGAGGTGCGTGCAGTTGTGAAGAAATCGCCAC
>CAXTWV010000304.1:0-6224 GCA_964248005.1 uncultured Ktedonobacteraceae bacterium
GGACCTCTGGTAACAGACGCAGCGAAGCGGTACTAATGACCGAACGGCTTCTTTCATTATAAACATCGTCTCTACAGGGTTAAACAGTGATGTGCAGTGTTCCTCTGCTTCGTACTCTTGCAGTACAACAGGGCGTTCGGCAAAATTGAGGTAGTTATTCTTTTCAGTAGTGTGCAACAAAAGAAACAAGCACGCGGGCCAATGTCACAACGACATTGGCCCGCGTGCTTGTTTCTTTTGTTGCTTACTAGTAGCGCAATGCTTCCGCAGGCGCAATTTTACCAGCTTGCCACGATGGAAGGATCGCGCCCAGGAACGAGGCTAGCAACGCAACACCGACAATGATAGCTAGTTGATCCCATGGGATAGAGAAGGTGAGACCCGTCTGAAATTGCTCGAAGAAGTTTGCCGCGAAGATGTTTCGTGCGAGTAGCACACCAAGCAACAAGCCTAGAATGCCGCCTAATGCTCCTACCAAGAACGATTCGAGCAGGAACGCACCTTGTATAAGGCGACGTTTACAGCCTAACGCACGCAACATGCCTATCTGCTGTCGCCGTTCGATAACCGCACGCGTCCCTGTAATCGCAAGGGCAGCAACTCCTAGCAAGAGGGTCATACCAACAACTCCTAACAGTACATCACTAAGCAGAATACGTGGTCCACGTACAGACCAGATGGCATCTTCTAGGACAGTTGTCTCTAAACCATCATCGAGATATGCTGAACCGAGTGCCAGAGCAAGGGTGCGTTTGTCCTGTCCAGGTGCAACCTTAAAATAATAGGTTTGTGCATTGGGTGCGTTGGGATCAAGTGCTGTATTTCCAATACCTGCTAAATCGCTAGCATTTGCTGTAATACTTGCGCTGCTATAGGCAGAGCGAGGAATATACAGACCGAAGTGTGAACTATCGCTATTATCGACCACACCGATGATTGTCAATTTAACTGACTGCGTAATGGAGAGTCCTGTAATCCAGACTGGAACGGCAGCAAAACTTGTATCGCCCTGATAGACGCCATTGACCGCGAACGTATAATCTGCGTCAAATCCTGGCGGGGTTGCGGGAGCGCCAGCGGCGTTCGCTGAAGGTGCAGAGGGGTCGTAGACACCTGAGTTGCTCACTATATTAGGATTGTACGGCAATGCACTACTATCAATTAGTGCATAATTTGGATGCGACTGTAAGGCTTGCCAGACGGCTGCATCACTCGCAAAACCCTTCGCGCGTGCCGTCAAGTGTAGCCCATTGCCCTGTAAAAAGCCTCCGCTGACAACCTGCGCTGGATAGAGTGACCAGCGAGGCGTTCCTGCGCTTGGCTGTATCATGCCCACTACCGTTGTGTTGCGCACACCTATAGAGGAAAAAACATTTGGATTGATACCGTGTTGCGCAAGTGACGTGTTTATATTTTGTAATGGCTTGAAATATGCCGTTGCCTGAATATCATAGCCACCTGTTTGCGTGTTGATATCTGCATACGAGCTTTGCGTAGCGTTCGTAATAATCGCCATCACCGTCATGGCAAACACTACCAGACTAAACATGACAACGTTCAGCCCTGTACGTAGCCTTCGATGAAGAGGATAGGCAGAGGCAAGCCGAGTCATAGCGTAAATGCCTGGGAGTCGTGAGCAAAGTGCTAGCAATGGTCCCACAATCAGTTCCGCGTTGACGACAATTGCCCACACCGTACCCATAACCATCATCATACCTGCAACGAAAAAGACCTCGATGCCACCTTGAAAACGCGGTAGACCAAAGTTTGCCAATACATCAAATGGTAACGCCCAATATGCCGCGATAGCCAACGCGATGAGAGTGGATACGATACGATTAAGTAGCCGGGAAACAGCATCTATGCGTTGAACCCGATCTGGTTGTTGGAAACGATCAGATGTTAGCAAGGGCACCCGCAAGGGGATGCCCCTCCCATATAACGTTGATGTACCCTGTCCGCG
This sequence comes from uncultured Ktedonobacteraceae bacterium, assembly GCA_964248005.1. Lineage (GTDB taxonomy): Bacteria > Chloroflexota > Ktedonobacteria > Ktedonobacterales > Ktedonobacteraceae > JBBQVS01. Next base: position 1,964 of record CAXTWV010000304.1, read on the forward strand.
TATGGGAGGGGCATCCCCTTGCGGGTGCCCTTGTCTAGCTGTCATAGTGCGTAGTGAAATACCAATCCGGTAAAGCTGTAACAACACAGCTTTGAGCAGTAGTCCACCTCCAATAGCAAGGAGGGACAGACCGAGCGAAAACGGTATGATCAGTGCCTGCTCTAACCCAAATTGGGCGAGCCAGTAACCAGCAAGGAGTGGTAAAAAACCTAATGAGACCAGCGAGCGTACAAAACCTAGCAGTGTATCAGGAATATGCTCTAGCAGGATACGGCGTGTGCGACGTAGATTAGCGGAAGGACGCCTTGTAAGTGCTTGCCCTAACTGTTTGAGCAGGTCAAGGAGACGTACACCGAGTTCACCAAGTGAGAGGGCATAGTGGCTTGGCTCCGGCAAATCGCGCATGGCTTCTACCACAGTCATGCGACTGACGAGCCAGGAGGAGATCGCTACGGAGCAGAAGGTAAAGATGACACCTAGACAATAGGCGATAATCAAACTGTGTGGCTGGAAGGTGAGTTTCAGAGGAAAGTTAAAACGTACCAGGACTGGGCCAAGAAAGACAACCAGTAATGCTCCTATCCCAATACCCGAAGCTAGTCCGACGATTGATGAAAGTATGTCATAGATCGCACCCTCGAAGAGAAACATCAGGATGAGATGCCGTCTTTGCACGCCAATCGCACGTGCCATCCCCATTTCCGCACGACGCTCGGCGGCTAACAAAATAAAGATGAGGAAAATCAGCAGGAGGCCGATTGCTAACGCGAAGAGGCTAAACAGGCCAAAGATACGCGAAAAGATGTCCTGTGCATTCTGCGCGTTCGTCACGCCTTGTTGCTTGACCTGTATAACATGAACACCGCCAAAAAGTTGATGATTGATTGTATCAGTTACGCTATCTGTCCCGTTGACACCGCCGCGATTTGCTATGAATACCTGACTAATAACATCATCGTTCCCTTCGATATTCCGAAAGGTTTTGACATTGCTCAGGAGAAAAGGATTATCACCGACGAGTCCACCATTTTGCACAATACCCATAATATGCATTGTATAGCGTTGCCCAGACCAACGTTGAGCATAAAGATAGAGGGTGTCACCCGCATGAGCATTCAGCAACTGAGCAGCTGTCTGGTTAAGATATACCTGATTTGTCGCGAGGCTGGTAATAGCGAGACGTTTCTTGCTATTCACATCTTGCATGCCGCCAAAGCCTTGCTCACTGCCTGGGATAATTCCAAGCCCTGTTACATTTGAGCGTACTTGACGCGATGTTTGATCCGCTACCAGGATACCTTGCTCACGGAGTGCCGCACCTATAGCTGTAATATCAGTATTATGCTTGTTCCGATCAAGTAACGAGTAATAAACACCATCACTGTACAGACCACCTGGGCTACTTCCACCTTCGATAATCTCATCAATACTACCATAGTTATAAATAGCGACACTTTGCACCGCGGCAGTGATCACGTCGCCTGTTGCTAAGACGCTCGACAAAAGCGTCGTCGAGAGCATAAGCGCGAACACGATGAGCAACATTTGTAAACGTCGGCGTGGAATATTGCGCACCCCTATTTTGAAAAATATCTTGTTTGTAAGGGCCAGAAGAAGTACACCTACAACAATGACAAGCGTAATGCTTACGAGAATCGTTGTGAGTGTATCAAGCGGGATACCAAAGATTTGCGTCATTTCGCGTTTTCCTGTAGAACCTGATAGAAGATGGTGGCAATAGCGGCATAGCCAAAAGCATTTGGGTGGAAGCCATCATTGCTAATATAGTCGGGGTGGTTGGCGAGGTCACGCCAGCGCGCATACAAATCGACGAGTAACATATGATGTTTCTGCACAAGAGACGCAATAACTGTATTATAAGCCGCAATACGAGCATGAAGTGCTTGAGCATTCTCTGTTTGAAAGCGTGGTATGAGTGTAACATCTGGTACGTTTGCTACAACGATGCGTGTATGAGGTGTCAGTGGTTGTAGTCGCGTCAGGATACTATCCAGACTGTGTGTGTATGTGGAAAGTGATACACCGTCAGCGAGGTCATTCACTGCAAGCCATATCGTGATGATGTCGGGATGGCTATCAAGGGCAATGGGTACTTCAACGTTCAACGCACTATCGGCATGAACGCCCGGAATACCGAGATTGATGAGGTGAACACCATCCCCTAATTTCGTGGAAAGGTCTGCGGGCCAGCTTTGCGTTTGCGGATCATCCGTGCCAATGCCAAAGGTATCGGAGGCTCCTATTGCCACATAGGTGAGACGTGCTTTTGGAGCTTGCTGCACCACTGGATTATTGGAGGAAGTCGTCGTTTGTACACCTGAGAATGTGCCACAGCTTGTCACACATAAAGCTATAGCACATAGCAGTACGATAAGTGTAAAGCCTATGTGTTGATGAGGACCCAACCATCTACCTGGTGAATGTACCTGTTTTCTGTCTACCCGATTATCGAATTGCTGCACTGAGTATTGAGATGAGGCAGAAAAGCACCACAAAGACAATAGTGGTATTGAAGATGAGGCGTTCAACGCCGCGCCGTGTTTTGAACACTGAACCCGCGCTACTGCCTCCGAAGGCACTACCAAGACCCGCACCACGCGCCTGTAAGAGAATAAAAACGATAACGGCAACACAGAGAATAATCTGCACGATTCTGATTGCCGGAAGGTATGCGCTTAAGACCAAGGATTTCCTCGCTTTCGTGTGTAGCTACTTTCATACACACAGCATCTTTTTCAAACGTGAGAAGATTATATCACAGTGCCGTATGATTGTCACCTGATAAATGTTGTGGGGTCTCCATCCTTTCGGGGGAAAGTAGGAAAAAAAGCGCCAGGCCCTGAGCGATCAACTTGTCCATCGTTAGAGTGGTATGAACAAAAACACCAACCCACAACGAGGACAAGTGAGACTTGCACAGCATACCATAGACGACCCACCCCTTACAGACATGACGACCATGCAAGGAATTCTTGTGCCACTTGATCTCCCAGAATTGAAGGTGCTGAGCCAATCTGTTCATGCTGATGGATGCCTTGAAGTGCATGTGATTGCCAGGACAGACCGAGCCAGTTGTCCGACCTGTACACAGATATGTGTCAAAGTCCATGATACCCGTGGACGGGCGAAACGAGACGTGGCCTTAAGGGAGTATCATGTCCGTCTGGTTCTCTACAAACGTCGATTTCGCTGCATGAAATGCCGACGAAGCTTTACCGAACCCGATAGTGTCTGTGGAAGATATCGGCGCACGACCCAGCGATTTCGGGACGATCTTGCACGACAAGCCAGTCAGCAACCTATTTCGCATGTCGCTACGCAAGCAAAGACTGGACCGCGTTTCATTGAGGAATGCTTAGAGAGCTGGATTGAAGCCCAACTCGCCAAACAAGGACGAACGGTGAGCGAAACCAGCCAGTTGCCAACGCCCTACTTTCTGGGTATTGACGAGTTTGCCTGTCAGAAAGGCCATCGCTACGAGACCATTCTCTGTGATTTGCACCGTCGCACGGTGGTAGAGGTCAGCCAAGGAAGAACGCAAGACGATGTGGTTAAGCTTCTGGAACGACTCGATACTCCTGACGCGGTGAAAGTAGTGAGTATGGATATGAGTGCGTGCTATCGCCCAGCCGTCCAACTGTGCTTGCCCAAGGCGCAAATTGTGGTCGATCATTTCCATGTCATTCAGCATGTGATGAAAGCCTTTAAGAAAATCGTGTCAAGCTTCGCGCACAAAACGGAAGGCAAACCGCTTTTGCAGGGAAAGCAGCATCTCTTTTTGATGGCTCGCGAGGACTTGACGGACACACACCTGCAAGAACGCATCATGATTGGGCAGGCTCTTCCTGCTCTTGAAGCCGCGTGGCAGTTGAAAGAGGCACTTCGTACTTGGTATGCTCAGTCTACTGTCCAGACAGCAGCTTGCGGCCTGGATGCGTGGATTCAACAAGTGCAACAGAGCGCGTTTGCTCCACTTCACAAAACGATATCGGCTTTTGTGAAGTGGCGACAAGAAATTCTGGCCTTTTTTCAGTTTCTGCCGACCCGAATTTCTAATGGCTTCGTGGAAGGCAAAAACAATCGGACCAAAGCCATCATGCGTCAAGCGTATGGCTATCGCAATCGACATCATCTTCGTTTACGTATTTTACTTGGAGATGTGACATGAGGTTTTTCATTCCTTTCCCCAATAGGCATCAACCTAAGAAAGGAAAGAAGCAAACCACCTCAATGGAGATGA
>CAXTWV010000305.1:0-6216 GCA_964248005.1 uncultured Ktedonobacteraceae bacterium
AGATGGGGGGTGATACATCAGACCCGTACCAGCAAGATATCTAAAGAGGAGACTGTATTATGTTAAACGTATCTACAGGTCGCGGGCCGCGTCCGGCAGGGGGTGGATTAGAAACCTTTTCGTGGTATTTTTTCCGCGTCTCTGGCGTCGTGCTTATCTTTCTCGCCATTATCCACCTGTTCATCATGCATGTCACCAATGATGTTCACTGCACCACTTACCAGTTTGTGGCGATGCGCTATGATAATCCACTCTGGCGGCTCTTCGACTGGGTGCTTCTGACATTGGCACTCACTCATGGCATGAATGGACTACGTGTGGTTATTGACGACTATGTGCGTTCTCGTGGCCCACGATTGGCACTGCTTTCTACCGCAGGCGTCTTACTGCTTGTCTTTTTTATGTTGGGCACCATTACTCTCATCACCTTCCAGCATACGGGCAATCTTGGCCCTGCATGTACGGTAAGGTAAATTCTAAGGACATACAATTATGTACCATAAGTTTGATGTTGTCATCGTCGGCTCCGGTGGTGCTGGTTTGATGGCGGCCATGCAATTGCCACAGGCCAGCGTTGCAGTGCTGACGAAGGTCTATCCCACGCGCTCACATACAGGCGCGGCACAGGGTGGCGTAGCGGCTGCGCTTGGCAACCAGGAAGAGGACCACTGGAAATGGCACATGTATGATACCATAAAGGGCGGCGACTATCTGGTGGACCAGCCTGCCGCGGAAGTTCTGACGCGCGAAGCCATTGACGCGGTATATGAACTTGAGCACCGCGGTCTGCCCTTCAACCGTACCGAAGATGGCCGTATTGACCAGCGTCGCTTCGGTGGGCACACACGCAACTATGGCGAAGGTCCCGTGCGTCGCTCGTGTTACGCAGCCGATCGTACAGGACACATGATTCTACAAACGATGTATCAAAGTGCCATCAAAAATCAGGTCCGCTTCTTCAATGAGTTTTTGATGCTTGACCTGCTCATGAACGATGGACAGGCATGCGGCGTGGTCGCACTCGAAATACGCACAGGCGAAATTCATACCTTTCATGCCAAAGCGGTTCTGTTTGCCACGGGTGGCTATGGACGTGCATGGCGCGTCACCAGCAACGCCTTTGCCTGCATGGGCGATGGTATGTCGGTTGCCTATCGGCGTGGTATTCCTCTGCAAGACATGGAGATGTACCAGTTCCATCCAACAGGTATCTATAAGGTAGGTGTTCTGCTGAGCGAAGCGGCGCGTGGTGAGGGCGGCAAGATACTCAACGGCAAGGGCGAATACTTCATGGAACGCTACATGCCGACGTTGAAGGACCTCGCGCCACGCGACATCGTGTCGCGCTGTATCGTGCAAGAGATCAAGGATGGCAACGGTGTCGATGGCAAGGATTATGTTTTCCTCGATGTACGTCACCTCGGCGCGAAAAAGATTGCCGAGAAACTGCCCGACATCACCGACTTTGCGCGTAACTATCTTGGCGTCGAGCCAATCACCGAGCCTGTGCCGATTCAGCCAACTGCACACTATGCCATGGGTGGTATTCCAACAGATATTGATGCGCGCGTGGTGATCGATCCACAGTGGACGGTCTCCCCTGGCTTCTACGCCGCCGGTGAGGTTGCCTGTGTCTCGGTACATGGTGCCAACCGTCTGGGCACCAATTCGCTGGTCGACCTGATTGTGTTCGGGCGACGTGCGGGCAAGCACATGGCACAGTTCATTCAAGAGAACGACCATGCACCACTGCCACCTGAACCGGAAGCCTATTCACGTGAACTTATCGACCGCATCTATAGCTCATCTGGTGGCGAGTCTGCCGCGCGGATTCGCAGTGAGATGCAGAACGAGATGGACGAGAAGGTCATGGTTGAGCGTAATGATCGCGGCCTGCGTCATGCCCTCGACACGCTCGATGGTCTGCAAGATGCATATCGCAATGTCCAGATTCAAGACAAGGGCAAGCGTTTCAATACCGAACTGGTCGAAACAATTGAGCTTGGCTTCCTGCTCGATTGCGCCGAAGCGACCACACATGGCGCACTGGCACGTACTGAGAGTCGCGGCGCACACTTCCGCCTGGACTATCAGAAGCGCGACGACGCGAACTGGCTCAAGCACACCCTCGCCTATAAAGGCACAAAGACACACGACGTTCGCCTGGACTATAAGGATGTACTTATGGTTGACGACCCGATATTCATTCCCAAAGAACGCAAATACTAATAGAGTTTTTATCAATCGCTTCTACAAGGCTATGCCTTGTAGAAGCGATTGATAAAAACCTGTGCTAAGGAGATAGAGCAATAATGAACGTACTGGTGCGCATTAAGCGCTATGACCCCGAACAGGACAAGAAGCCATACTGGGCAGAATACCGCGTCGAGGCCGATCCAATTGACCGTCTCTTAGACACATTAAATACGATAAAATGGAACATGGATGGCACCCTGACCTATCGCCGCTCATGCGCTCATGGCGTATGTGGGTCCGATGCCATGCGTATCAATGGACGTAACCGCCTTGCTTGCAAAGTGCTGATGCGCGATGTTGGCAATAAGGTCACGATTGAACCCATGCTGGGCTTCCCGGTGATTCGCGACCTCGTGGTAGACATGGACCAGTTCTTTGACAAATACAAGTCCGTCAAGCCATACCTGATTACCTATGATAATGAACCTGGAACGGAGCGGTTGCAAACCGCGGAGGAACGCGCACGCTTCGACGAAGGGACTAAGTGTATTCTGTGTGGTGCCTGCACTGGCTCGTGTCCTTCTGTTTGGGGCAATCCTGATTGGGTTGGTCCAGCCTCAATTGTCAATGCACACCGTTTCATCTTTGATAGCCGAGATCAGGGCGGCGCGGAACGGTTGGGCATTCTGGGCCAGCGTGATGGCGTATGGCGTTGCCGTACCATCTTCAACTGTGCCGACGCCTGTCCGCGTGGCATTCCTGTCACCGACCTCATCGAGCAGGTGAAACGCGCAATTGTGTATAACGATACGCAGGGGAATTAATCTTCAAAATTGGGAATGGGAACGGCATGTGTGCCGTTCCCATTCCCAATTTTGAAATCCGTTGATAAAAAGGATCATTTGTATATGGCAACAACAACGGAGACATGGCAGCATCGGGACATCATCACAAACGGGATACGCATGCATTATGTGCTTCAAGGTGAGGAGAACAGAGGACCACTGGTTGTGTTGCTGCATGGCTTTCCAGAGTTTTGGTACTCGTGGCGTCACCAAATACTCTTTCTCGCGGAACAAGGCTATACGGTTGTCGCGCCTGACCTGCGTGGCTACAACGATACGGATAAGCCGCGTACAGGCTATGACATACCAACACTACTACGTGATATCGAAGGACTCATTAAGGGACTTGGACAAGAAAAGGCCATTATCATTGGACATGATTGGGGTGGTGTGCTTGCATGGGCCTTCGCTATGCACTATCCACAGAGAACGCAGCGCCTGATTGTGTTGAACGCGCCTCATCCGTGGGCCTTTCAGCGTGAATTGCGCACGCCCAAACAACTCAGCAAAAGCTGGTATGTCTTTTTCTTTCAGCTTCCCTGGCTGCCTGAAGCAATTTTGGGGGCAAATCATGCTCAGATAGTTGGTAGAGCCATTTATCAGAGTGCGGTACAAAAATCAGCGTTTCCACCAGATGTACTCATGGAATATCAGATTGCGATGAGCAAACCAGGAGCCTTGACAGCAAGCTTGAGCTATTATCGGCAAATCACGCGTAGCGGTTATGGTATCAAGCAAGGCACAATCATTCAAGCTCCAACTCTACTCATCTGGGGCGAGCAGGATATCGCGCTCGATGTCGCCCTTACCCGTGGACTTGAACAATGGGTGCCCAAGATACAGGTACGACGCATTCCCACGAGTGGTCACTGGGTTCAACAAGAGCAACCCGACGAAGTAAACAATCTCATACAACAGTTTCTACAACAATAACAAGGATATTCCTACACATAAATAGAAGGACCGAACAGAGAATAACTCATGGGGGGAAGAGTTATTTCTTGTTCGGTCCTTCTGGTGACGACGCGTCAGGTACACGCGTCTTCATGCAAAAAAGAGAGAGGGTATATTGAGTTGTGTTTCGTCTATACTAGCGCACACCTGCCGTTGTAGTATGTTCAGTAAAGGAATGCGTCGCACTTTCAGCCATCCTTGAACGCAATTGGACACATACGTCGGTCACATCCTGTGACCCCATTGCCTGCTCCATCCACCTCATTCCACAAACACCACATATCCCATGTGTTGCGTCGTAGAGTTTCGGCAGTGGCGCTGGTGAAAGATGCTCGCCGGCACTGTTCATAAGTCGTAAACACCATGCGCACTGTCGCTTCATTGTGCTATGTCCTTCCTGGCGAGAGCAGTGAAGTAGATGCTCTCATAAATTATTTTTTCGTTTTTCGCAGTCCACCAAAGCCCTGGCATGTTCCAAAGGTGATATTTTTTGCTATTTGAGCCGTCTGTGGTGGGTTTGATGAACTTTGTACATAGATAGAACCGGGTACATCATTACAGCTCTGAATGTACAACATATCATTAAACGTGCCATCATCTCCCACTTGCGCAGTATGCTTTAGGCTATGTGCGCCAATATGATAATAGATCATCACGGTAGTACCGGGCGTAAAATAGGTACCACACACGTGAAACTGATTTTCAGTCTCATCAATCACCGTTGTGCAAGGTGAGTTTACCTCAATAACAGGTGTACTTTGCGGCGTTGATGTCGCCGTTGGACCGCCGCCTCCCGATACAACAGGTGCCGTGGCAGTCGGTCCCAATGGAACGGACGTAACGGTTGGTTCTATTGGGCTTGGTGTAGGCGTTGGTTCGCTTGGAATAGCCGTTGGTTGTTGCACTATTATTTGTGTCGTTGCTGGAACCTTGTTGGGTTTCGCAGCCACATTCCCCGCTCTATACGTTTGCAGTCCAACAAGCAGTACGGCGAAGAGCAGAACTACTACAACAGCAATAGGTAAAACCATGCGCACTCGTGAAATACCACTTCGCATACGCTCTATCGGTGCTGCTTTCGGCTCATACAGTGTACGCATGACACGATTCGAGACCGTTGCATACAGCGGATCGACAACAGGGGAGTGTGTCCACGCCTCTAGTATATCCCCTGTCTTCTTAAACTCGGCACATCGTCCCCTGCACACTGGGCACAGTTCGAGGTGCTCTTGCATCTGAGCAGTCCAAAGGCTATGCTGCTGTCGTCGAACGTATGCCAGTAGCATATCATCAGTGAGATGTATCATACTACCTCCGTCCTTTTCAGCAGCACAACAATAGAATGAGCATTTCCATAGAGCTTTTTTTGCATCATAAAAAATATATTCATATACTGACGGTTATATCGACTTTTTTTGCTCATACACCACGTGATACCTTCAACGATGAAGCTTTCTTCGTTTGTGTTGTGCCTTGGGCATATACCTTACGGAATTTCTCAACACCGCGTGCGACACGCTTGCGTACCGCCTCCGGCGAAATCTTGACAATCTCTCCAATTTGCTCATACGTGAAACCTGCACTATAATGCAGTTGTACACATGCGGCATCAGTGGGAGTAAGCATGTTGAACGCTTCTTGAATCAGCATACTTGTCTCTGTCTGCTCTTCAAACGACGACTCTATCATCGACCGCTCTTGCATATCTTCGGAACTAATACCTTCATCCCCTTGACTATCAGACCCGAAAGAGAAAGGAATAAAAAGGCGTAAGCGTTTTCTATTGAGATAGCGCAAGCCATAATTTGTGGCAATACGATATATCCAGGCATCCAATTCAAGATGCGAAGATGTTTTGCCGATTTCCTTATACACTTGTAGGAATGTGTCCTGCGCAAGGTCCAATGCTACCTCGCGCTCACCCACAAGGCGATGCAAATATCCTGTAATTGGATACTGTAGCCGCTCCATCAACGAACGGAAAGCCTGGGCATCCCCTGCACGCAAACGCGCTACCTCATCCCCCTGAACGTCCGTCACCATAGTGGCCTTATCTGCGATCATTTTATCGACGATTACCGCGACAAGAAAACGTCACCGCGTTTCATGAAGACCGTGTGCGTAATGCTTTTCTCATGTAATCGTTCCCCCTACATAGTACAATCAATGAAGAAGCCAAAACCGGACAACATTTGTCACATCTTTTTGGCATTTCGCAAGT
>CAXTWV010000306.1:0-2787 GCA_964248005.1 uncultured Ktedonobacteraceae bacterium
GAACGCCTGCTCTTCGTATACAGCTAGCAATAGCCTTTTTCGCATTTATTCTTGTTGGCGCGAATGATGGCGCAATGGGAGTTCTTATCCCCAGCCTCCAGATACAGTATCATGTTGATAAGGCAACTGTTGGACTGCTTTTCTTCTCATCCGTTCTTGGCTATTTGATAGCCGCGTTCATTAGTGGACCCTTAGTCGGAAAACTTGGTATTCGTCTCTTCCTGCTTTTGGGCGTGAGTTGCTTTCTAGCAGGTGCCATTGTGTTAAGTACCATTCCGCCATTTGGGGTCGCACTGCTGATGTTACTGCCACTTGGGTTTGGTGGCGCACTTCTCGATGCAGGCTTGAATGCATACATAGCAGGCTTGCCACGTAACACTGCCTTACTCAACTATCTTCATGCTTTCTATGGTACTGGTGCGTTGCTCGGTCCTATCCTTGCGTCTACAATTCTTGCTATTGGCTTGACGTGGAACTTCGTCTATGTCACCTGGATATTTTTGTGCGTTGTATTATTTATCGCTGTAATACTATTTTTTCAACATCGCACAGCTACTGTACAAGAGAGTAGCACGAACACTGAAAAGAACACGTTGGTAAGTACGCTCAAGCGTAGAATTGTCTGGATTGTCGCGCTCTTTCTGCTGTTCTATGTCGGTACGGAGGTCAGCTTAGGCAATTGGAGCTATAGCTTTCTGCTCGAAGAGCGACATGGACTCCCTCTCTTTTCGGGCTGGATTGTGAGTGGCTATTGGATTGGCCTTACACTAGGTCGTCTCGTCTTGCCGCGTGTTGCGGTACGCTTTGGCGACAAGCGTCTCATACAAGGTTGCCTTATTGGTGTCGCTATCGGAGTGCTGATTGTCTGGCTCATTCCACTAAACGCTGTTGCAGCCTTTGGATTATGCTTCACTGGATTTTGTCTTGGACCAATCTTCCCAACTACCATTGGACTCATGTCTCAACTTGTCCCATCGCGCCTTCTGGCTAGTGCTATCGGCTTTCTCGTCAGCTTCGGCAGTATGGGAGCCGCACTGTTCCCCTGGCTCGCAGGTAACTTAGCACAAGCTGTTGGTCTCTGGTCACTTATGCCCTATGTAATTACCCTTACAATAGCGATGATGGTGTTCTGGTTGACGTTGCAAAGGCAATCGCCTTCTTACTCTACACTCTAACATAATAGTTAAGGAGACAAACATGCAAGTACTACTTGGCATCGACCTCGGCACAACTGGCGTCAAAGCAGCCCTCTTTGCTGCTGAGGACGGGCGCGTTCTTTCTGACGCCTTTGTCGATTATCCTTTATTTCATCCACATCCTGGTTGGGCAGAACAGAATCCTTCTGACTGGTGGCAGGCCACGATTACCGCTATCCGTACCTGTTTGGAAAAGGGAAATGCCCAAAACATTCAACCCACAGATGTACGAGGTATTGGCCTTTCTGGTCAAATGCATGGTGTTGTCCTGCTTGACTCAAAGCAGCAAGTGATACGTCCCTGCATTATTTGGGCCGACCAGCGTAGCGATGCACAGGCGCGTTGGATGACCGAAAGAGTTGGTGCAAGCAAGCTTATCGACTATGTGAGCAATCCAGCCCTTACAGGTTTTTCCGCTCCAAAGCTCTTGTGGGTGCGCGATAACGAGCCGGAACTCTTCGCGCGTGCCACAACTCTGCTGTTGCCCAAAGACTATATCCGCTATCGTCTCACAAATTTGATGGCGATGGAGATATCGGATGCCGCAGGGACGTGTCTGCTCGATGTAAAACACGGTGTCTGGTCACAAGAGGTACTTCATGCGATTGAACTTGCCCCATCGCTATTACCACCTGTGATCGCCGCCGATGCCGTAAGTGGCACAATTACTGATGAAGTCGCCACTCTCACAGGCTTGCTTCCTGGTACTCCCGTTGCGGGCGGTGGAGCGGATAACGCGTGTGGCGCGGTAGGCAATGGGGTTGTTGTGCCTGGGCTTGGCTTAGTCTCAATTGGGACAAGCGGTGTTGTTCTCGCTCACGCTGAAACACCACAGGTTGATACGTCTGGCCCTATTCCTCGTGTGCATACCTTCAACCATGCTGTACCCCACGCATGGTACTTAATGGGCGTGACGCAGGGTGCTGGCCTTTCGCTACGTTGGGTGCGAGACAACCTCGGTCTTCCAGAACGCGCTTTAGAGCGTTGGACAGGCGAGGATGCCTATGAACTACTCGCAAAAGAAGCGGTTATGGCTGATCCCGGTAGCGATGGCTTGCTCTTTCTCCCATATCTACAAGGTGAGCGTACTCCTCATCTCGACCCATATGCGCGTGGTGGCTGGATTGGCCTAACCGCACGTCATGACCGCCGTCATTTGATTCGAGCGGTGCTCGAAGGTGTTGCTTATAGCCTTAAAGACTGTTTCACCATTCTCCGTGAGCAGGGACTGTCGATTGAGCAGATGCGAGCGACAGGTGGTGGAGCAAAGAGCGTCATCTGGCGACAAATTATCGCTGATGTACTCGGCGTGGAATTGGTGACAACGAACGCGACAGAGGGTCCCGCCTTTGGTGCTGCACTACTCGCAGGTGTCGCAAGTGGAGTTTACCCATCAGTGAAAGATGCATGTGAGCAGACAGTACGCATCGTCGAGCGCACAGAACCGCGCACAGAAAATATGCATATCTATACCGAAGGATACGAGATGTATACCAAGCTCTACCCTGCTCTGAAATCTATCTTTCCTCGATAGGAAACAGGTGTAGGGACCGATCATGCAGGTTAACAAAATAGTACGGATATCTGTAGG
>CAXTWV010000306.1:2887-6162 GCA_964248005.1 uncultured Ktedonobacteraceae bacterium
CCTACACATCGTTTTTAACTGCTCGACGAACCGCTATGGGCAGCAGCGATGATTATAAACAAGATAACAACCAAAGAGATGAGAACCGCAATAATGGAAAGTACAAGTCCTATAATAGCAAACACCTGCTTTGAACGCGCACGTCGGCCTAGTAAAGAGAGAACAATTCCCACGATTGGCATAATAATCCCAAAGAACGGGAACCAACTGGTAAAGATACTAATGATGCCAAGCACAAAACCAGCGATTGCCAAGGCTGAACCCGGCTCCGAAGCGGTCGGATAGGGCACGGCATAATAGGATGCTTGTTGTTGCTGTCCATAGCCTGGATTTTGTGTAGGTGGGTACGGTTGTTGTACAGGTGGTTGGTAGGGCACAGGTTGAGGCACAGGCTGATACGACTGCTCTCCATAGGAACCATACACCGTCTGTGGCTGTTGCGGTTGCTGGTATTGTCCTCCATACGGTCCACCATTATATGGGTCCTGCGAGTTCTCTTGATAATATGGGTTTTGATCGCTCATGAAGATAATTACTCCTTATACAGACAACGCCAAAAAGTGACTCTTCAAGCCCTATGAAAAATTTGCTGCATAGTAATGACTTCAAGTATATCGTACATCTGCGTATAATACAATGACATGCTTTACTCGATCTCAAGCTCAAACTCTTTTGTAGCCTCTTCTAAGGTGCGGTTCAGTGCCGTAAGAGCTGTATGAGGATCAACCGGCTCTTGCATAGCCTCTGCCTCTGGATCATAGTGATTTTTCACTGATGGCATGTCACGACGCAGGTCTTCAAGGAGTTCTATAACCTTGCTAACTTTGCGCTCAGTTAAGAGTGTGATTTGTAGATCGAGATGGCGACGTTGCTCTGAAAATTTTTCTTGCCGATTTTGGGTAGCAAGCACAATCACCGTCATGAGTAAGGCACTGATGCTTACGATGTCCTGAAGCCATGCAAATGGAGGAGCATCAAAAACAGGTAAATCGAAAGCTTTATGGAAAACATACGCAATAACCCATAGTACAACAATAAGTAAGATGATATACACGGCAAGAGGCCGTCCTAATATACTCGTCGCTTTCTCTATTAATCGCTGGTGATAGCTCACTTTGCGTTCAGCATTTATTCGCATCGCGACAATCGCTTCAATATCCTGGTCAAGGATGTCCGTTAATTCCGTGAGTGCTCCTGTATTTTCCACCATCGTGTTTTCCTCTCGTACTCCCTTAAAATTTTTCACTTCAACTCTGCATGCTCAAATTAGTTTCTATAAAGAATACGTTGCACACTGCCTAAATGGAACGGTAATGATGGCTTCACATGTAAATGAGCCACTCTTCAACTAATGGCCCCTCGGTACAAATTTGTACCGAGAGGCCATTAGTTGAAGAGTGGCTCATGACTTTGATGGTCATCCCATTTCGCGAGCAACTACGCTCTTTGAGGAACCGTGCGAGAAGCGTTCATAGCAAAGCCAACATACGCCAGCACCAGCCCAAGCACAAGATGCAAGAAGTTGTCTGCCATGTTGATCATCACTAACCCAAGCAACATGCCATTAGGAGCTAATGCGCTAACGCCAAGCAATGCAATAAAACCAACGAGTGCAAGTACGAGGTAAATCACTCCACCGACTTTATTATACAAACGAGAATAACCAGTGAATGCAGCCGCAATTCCAAAGACTCCGAAGAGTATGTGTACAATGCTATGTACTCCATTCACCATGAAAAGACCGAGCAAAGCTCCACCAGGAGTTAGTGCTGGAACAAACCCAAGAAAACCAATCAAGAGAAAGACGATACCAAAAACAAGGGCAACAGTTTTTTGAATATTTGTCATCAACATATCCTTTACAAAAAAACAAATGATGGATACATGCTTCGTGCTACATGCATCTATAAGAGAATACGCCATGTTATAATCTATGGATTACCGAAGGAAGCCAGAAAGCGAACAATCTCATCGAACACTCCGCTTGTTCTCATCGTTACACGGCGCAATAATGGGTGTATCCGTTTTTAGTATAGCTGTTACACAAAATGGCTCTCTCTTATGAAGCCACGGTATTTTTGGTAAGTGACATTGGCTCGGCATATGGATATCAGTGTGGTTGTGCAGTGAGTGAAAAGATGAGTAACAACGTACTAGCCTTAGAACCCGGTGCTGTGATAGCCTATGAATATGATAACTCAACATATATTGAGTACAGATGCTTGAGGAGAAAAAAGTATGGCCTTCAACCTGAAAAACCGCTCATTTTTGAAGTTGGACGACTTCACGTCCGAAGAGATCGACTCCCTGTTGCACCTCTCTGCAGAACTCAAAGCAGCGAAGTACGCGAGAACGGAGGTGCCACTTCTGCACGGCAAGCAAATTGCCCTCATCTTTGAGAAGGACTCGACACGCACTCGGAGTGCCTTTGAAGTGGCGGCTTATGACCAGGGAGCGCATGTGACCTATATAGGACCTAGCGGCTCTCATCTCGGCACCTCCGAGACACTCAAAGATACGGCGCGTGTCCTGGGCCGCTTCTATGATGGCATTGAGTTTCGGGGCTTTGCTCATGCCGATGCGGAAGCACTTGCTCACTATGCTGGCGTGCCAGTCTGGAATGGACTCACGAATGAGGCGCACCCAACTCAGATACTCGCGGACTTTCTCACGATGAGGGAACATGTACATAAACCTCTCAGTGCCGTCTCGCTCTGCTTCCTGGGCGATGTCGGCTATAACGTGGGCGATTCTCTCATGATTGGAGCCGCCAAGATGGGCATAGACATTCGGCTGGCTGGTCCCAGGTCTACGTGGCCCAGTGAGACACGCATGAGTCAAGTACAGGCTGTTGCCAAAGAAAACGGGGCTGGCATTACCGTGACAGATGATGCGGTGTCGGCGGTGCGAGGCTGTGATTTCCTCTATACCGATGTGTGGGTCTCGATGGGCAAACCGCTCAATTTATGGGAAGAACGCATCAACGCAATGTTGCCGTACCGGGTGACAAGCGAACTTATGGCGGCGACAGGCAATCCTCACACGAAATTTATGCATTGTCTCCCTTCCCTGCACAACAAGGAAACCAAGTTAGGGAAGCAACTCTTTGAGCAGTATGGTTTGGATGGGCTGGAAGTCACTGACGAGGTATTTGAGTCAAACGCCTCTATCGTTTTCGATCAGGCAGAGAATCGGCTGCACACCATCAAAGCAATACTTGTCGCGACGCTGGGAGGATAAACGACGCATGTGGATAAATGCCGCTTGGTTCATCT
>CAXTWV010000307.1:0-6153 GCA_964248005.1 uncultured Ktedonobacteraceae bacterium
TTCACCAGATTTGTATAAAATGTGCTACCACCGGCGAAGTCGGCGAGTCGGTCGGAGGTGGTCCAGTTGACGTTACGCTGGTCAGGGCTATGTTGAGGCCACCAAACGGTTGTGGTAGCGAGCATACCTTGACGCACGTCTTCGGTTACATATGCGACAAGCTGACATGAACCTCGTTCGTTACTGATGCGTACCGATTGCCCACTCCGAATGTTGCGGATTTCGGCATCGTGTGGATGAATGCGCAGGGTTGGTGCGTGCTCTTTTGTCTTCATCGTATCAAGATTAGCAAAGGTCGAACTCACAAAGTGGTGAGCAGCAGGACATAAAAGCGGCAACGCTTCGTCAGGAGATTGCGCGTCAAATGGCTCTGCACTTGTGTGATGTTTCTTCCGTAGTTTTTTTGTCTCCACTTCTGGCACCCAGTCGGGAACGGGGTCGTAGCCTTTCGTGGCGGCAAGTGCGGAATACATCTCGACCTTGCCAGAGGGAGTACGAAAGACACCATTTGTGAAAGGAATCCGTTCCTCATCAGGAATGATAAAGGGAATGGTACCCTCTGCTTGCAAGCGTTCGAGGGTCAAGCCTTTTGCACGTGGATTGGTTGTGACAGTTGTATCAAGTACTTCGCGTATGACGGTCTCGGCATCGTCATGTAACCAGGGTTCGTTGAAACCAAGCGCGGTGGCTAATGCACGCATGACATCCCAATTGCTACGGGCTTCACCAAGTGGTGCAATTGCCTGAGCGTTATATTGAAGCGAGAGGTGTCCATAGGGTTTATGCACATCGACCTGTTCTAGCTGACTGGTTGCGGGAAGTACAATATCTGCATAACGAGCAGTATCAGTTAAGAACAACTCATGCACAACGGTAAACAGGTCGTCACGCTGCATACCCTCAACAATCTTGCCAGCGTTAGGCGTCGATGCAACTGGATTCGCGTTGTAGACATAGAGCGAGTACACAGGCGGCTTGGCTTCTCCCGTTAGGATTGCACCCAATCTATTCATATTTAGGATACGTGGCGCGGGTGGACACACTGCTTCTTGGTCGCGCTCGATGATTGAATTGTTCCATTTGAACCAATCGCTTGTGCTATACATGAGACCCCCACCAGGGATGCCGTATTGCCCTACCACGGCTGGCAAACAGGCCAGTGTTCTCACAGTTTGTCCGCCATTAGTGTGACGGTTGATACCATCGCTGATACGTAACAAAGCTGGTGTTGTCGTCGCATAGCTTCTGGCAAGCTCGACAATGGTTTCAACCGCTAAACCTGTAATGTCAGCGGCACGTTCAGGCGGCATTTTGAGAACACGTTCTAACAGGTCTTCCCATCCTAGAGTATGTTCCGCCAGCCATGCGCGATTATGCAGTTCTTCGCGAACCATGACATGCATCATAGCAAGTGCAAGCGCGGCATCGCTACCGGGAAGTGGTTGTATGTGTTGATCGGCGGAACGTGCTGTCAGAGTACGAATGGGATCGATCACGATGACGCGTGTTCCCGCCTGTTGTGCCTTACGTAAGTATGGCATGACGTGCGGTGCGGTACTCGCTGGATTGCTGCCCCAGATGAGAATAAGCTTAATTTGAGGCAACATTTCTGGTGAGGGCGCGAGGCGTCCACCAATAGTCAGCATGACCGCCTCTTCCGCAGCATGTCCGCAGATGGCACGTTCTAACTGACATGCGCCAAGACGATTCCAGAGACGTGCATCGGTAACATGACCTTGCACAAGACCAAGTGTGCCCGCATAGCTGTAGGGCAGAATGCATTGCGCTCCATGTTGCGCGATGATATCGGTCCAACGCGTCGCTATTTCCGCAATCGCATCGTCCCAGGAAATACGCTCGAATGTCCCACTTCCTTTAGGACCAACGCGCCTCATCGGATACAGCAGGCGTTCGGGGTGATAGACGCGTTCCAGGTAGCGATTGACTTTGACACATAACCAGCCTTGCGTAATAGGATGATCCGCACGACCACGAACACGAACAGCCTTGCCGTGTTCATCAACCAGCGTCTCTAACGCACATGTGTCCGGGCAATCGTGTGGACATGCTCCATGCACAACACGCAGATTTTGACGCTCTTCTTTTCGTGCGGATACATCTAAAGACATAGTATGCTTCCTTTTTTGTTTACTCCCACACATCTGTTCCCGTAACCCACTCAAGAATGGATTCGGGCATGTGCGAAACATTTGACTGGCGTTGTGAGCAGCGTGGGAGGCTGTGCAAGACCATTGAGCCATATTCTTTTGAGGTGATACGACGATCAAACAACACGATAGCATTGCGCTTTGTGTCGTTCCATGCCAACTTATTGAGCGTGCGACGCATACGTAGAGCGGCTACTGGCACCGTCAGTTGATGCAACTGGTCGGAGTAGTGTTCCGCGCGTGCCGCAATGGGCGGGTCATTCAAGACGGGCATGGGTAATCGTGTCACGACAATACATGTTGGTGAATGCTGCATGTCTTCCAGACCGTCCCAGAAATTGTTTGTGCCAAGCAGGACAACGTGTTCCTGGCTCTGGAACACTTGCCAGAGTTGGCGTGCAGAGCCATCCATACCCTGACCCAGGACCAGGATACCACGCGACTCAAGGACCTGCTTGATAGCCGAATACGAACTACGTAACGCGGCATGTGACGTAAAGAGGACAACCGTCTGCCCTTTAAGCGCGGTGACAAGCTGTGTCAATGCATCTTCCAGATGACGTTGATATTGTGGCTGATTTGGCTCTGGAACATCATTTGGTAGATACAGAAGCGTTTGCTCATGGTGTTCAGTGACAACAGAAAAGGCAGGACACGTCTCATTTTCCAGTCCAAAGCGTCCTCGATAGTAGGAGAAAGAGTTATCGACAGATAATGAGGTTCCCACAAAGATTGTACTAGATTGTTCTCGGAGCAACAGGCGTCGCAATAATGCGGATGTCTGAACGAGTTGCGAATAGAGTACGGGTGTGCCTTCACTCTCTTCGCCTTGCTTTGTGGCAGCAAACGGAGGTGGTGTTGGAGGCATTCGTAACCAATATACGGTGTCGCCCTCATTCAGCGTCATCGCTTGCTGTCCAAGTTTTTTCTGGTCGAGTAGTTGCTGTGCGGCAGCCCCAAGCTCTGCCGCTACTGAGCTATCTTCACCACTACCAACATCAAGGTGCCGACGACTCCGTTGCGTCGTCAGGATCGTTTTCTCTGCATCGTGTACGATATCAACGATGGTTTGCAGGCGGGTTGTCGCTTGCTGCCATGCACGCTCCACATCTCCCCATGCGCTAAGCGTGCGTATCTGTCCCGTCAGACGTAAAGGAACATCGGTACGTTCGTTACGTGTATTGTGACTCCCCTGTGACCGTCCAGAGGAATCACCCTTCCCTTTATCGCGTCCGTTCCCATTACTCCCCTGCTGAATAAACTCTTCCAATAAGCGACGATAGCTCGTAAATAACTTTTCGACAGCTACACGCGCTTGGCGAAGTGCTTGAAACCATGTGAGCATTCGTGCATCAAGTTCAGCCTTTGGAATTGTCGGCGTGGTGGAAAGTCCACCGGGGCCACGTTCACGTAGCGATGGGGCAGCAAGAGCAAGCAATCCTTGATAACGGCTTTCAGGAAGTTCCATCCCTATGGTGTTGAGCAGTGTCAACAAATGCCCTTGATCGAGATCAGCACTACTCCAACGCGCGTTTTCCTCTTCCAGCATATCGGCATCGAGAATCATACGATAGTTGATAGGAGCGAGAAGCGATTGCGCGTGAGAGAGGTCATCGAACAAACCTGCATGTGTAGTGACAACGATTCGCGCAGCCTGCACACGCTCTTCGGCACGACTGACAAAACAATAGCCTTTTTTACGATAGGTGCAGCGTTCATACATCGTACCCGAACGCTTATCGCCTGATGCAATACGCTCTACGCCGGAGGAGATACGTTCCCACGCAGTATTTTCTTGTTGGAGTAGCGTGAGTTCGCCGCGCTCGCCTGTGAGCGTTTGTTGTGCCCATAAACCAACTTTTGCGAGACCACGGGCTTGCTCCGCGGTCAATTCACCGCTTGTGCGTCGCAATGCAGCACCGAACCAACGATGTGGACAGAGATAGCCACCACGCTCAGCCAAATACGCTACAGGCAAGGGTTGTGCCAGACGTGCTTGCAAGCGCGGCAGGACTGTTTCAAGAAGACGACGTGCGCTTTGGGGGTTGCTACACGCAATGACAAGCCGTCGAAGTTGCTCGCCCTCGTTCACAGGCTCAGACAGCCATTCTAAAGCAGGCAAGAGAGCTGGTGTATAGTCATTGCCGCCAACAGTAACTTCTATCATAAGAGGAGTACACTGCTCAAATGCGTCGCGCACCGCCGCACGCGCTGTCTGGTAGCCTGTAGGCTCCGCTTGTTTGACATATGCTTCTTGCTCTGGATTAGCCTCTGCCTGTATCTGAACGTGCTCGATCTCAAGTGGTTCCTCTACCACTACATTCTGAACAACAGATTGGGTCGCATTCTCAGCAGTGCTACGCGCAATTGCGAACGAGAGGATACGTGGGTCCATACCTAACTGTGACGCGAAACGGTCGCCGAGGCTACCTCGCGCCGCTTGTGCGCCTTCTTGCTCTTGACGACTCCGTAACTCCTGTCGGAAAAAGCTGAGCAAAGGCCATGAACGCGGGGCATCCAGATTCGCCAAGTCTCTGAGCAGTGTCAGGTCAATTGTTTGTAAACGTTGATGAAGCGCGAGAAATACGTCCATTGCCAGCACGGTATCAACCATTGCACGATGTCGCCCAACGGGAACAGCTATGCCAAGTGCCTCAGCAACCTGCCCCAGGTTGTAGCTTTTGAGCGATGGAAGCAAGACAGAGGCAAGTTCAAACGTGTCAATAAGGGGATTTGTGCGTGCAAGGCCACGTTTGCGCAAAAAACCTGCGTCGAAAGGGATACTATGACCCACGATAGGTAAATCGCCGAGAAAGTGTTGTAGTGTAGGAGAGATGGTTTCAAAGGATGGTGCGCCCGTGAGCAGGCTAGCGTTGATGCTTGTGAGACGCTGCACACGATAAGGGATAGAGCGACCAGGGGCAACAAATGACTCAAAGGTGTCGATCACCTCGTTGCCTTGAAACTTAATCGCGGCAACCTCAAGAATCGTGTCTTGCTCAACGTGTAGGCCCGTTGTTTCTAAATCGAGGGCGACACGGACAGGTGGCTTTTTCGCCATAATGCGTTCCTTCTACATCTCTCAACTACTCCGATGGACTGCATTTTTACTTGTGTGGGGATGAGGGCCATGCTTCGAGTAGGGTACGGGCAAGTGCAGCAGCACGACCACGATGGCTAATACGGTGTTTCAATTCGGGCGGCATTTCCGCCATCGTCTTGCCATATTCTGGCACAAGAAAGAGTGGATCATAGCCAAAGCCATGATTCCCACGAGGCGCATCGGCGATGATGCCATGAACGGTGCCTTCTACGCTTTGATGATATCCTGATGGTTCCGCGATAGTGATCACACATTGGAAACGTGCGGTGCGTTGTGCGACAGGAAGTCCTTGCATTCGTTCGAGGATAACACGGAACCGCTCGTCATATGAGGCATTAGGACCAAGAAAACGTGCTGAATAAACGCCGGGTTGACCGTCAAGCGCGTCAATTTCGATGCCAGAGTCGTCGGCGAGTGAAAGCATTCCTGAAGCAGAGGTATAGGCAAGAGCTTTGAGTTCCGCATTCTGCTGAAAGGTTGTTCCCGTTTCTTCGACATCCATGTCGAGGGAGATATCTGAAAGTGAGAGGAGCTGGAAGGGTAGGTCAGCAAATATGGCACGATACTCCTCGATCTTATGCCGATTCGTCGTAGCCAATAACAGGGAACGCATGTAAATAGGTCTCCAAACTAGACAGAAGGCGAACATTTAGTCATATCTTACCATACTGTCGAGTGCTTGTCGAGATTAAATGTTCGCAATTTAGGCTATGCATGTAATGTATTGCTTGAACATGGTTTGTGGGTTGCTATTAGCCGCGTCATGAGAGAGGAGACAACATAAAAAAGTGCTTGACAAGCTGTGTGTGTTAAGGTTATAATTTGCACGTTCTCAAGGAACGGTTAGCCGATGTAGCTCAGTGGCAGAGCATTCGCTTCGTA
>CAXTWV010000308.1:0-6146 GCA_964248005.1 uncultured Ktedonobacteraceae bacterium
GATCGGTTGAGCGCACTCAACACCGCCTTCACTGAGGCGAGGGTGATATTTGTATCTATTGCAGCACCGAAAAACGTTGTATCTTCCTCTGTTTGTATCTGAATATAGGCGGCGGCTTGTGCATTCGCGCCTTGCCCCAGCGCATGTTCCGCGTAAGAGAGCACTTTGAAGTCCGCCAAATTCCCTTGCTGCAGGGCCAATACAAACGCGTCGATTGGACCATTGCCCTGTGCGCGTAGTTCGTGAATTGTGCCATGATACGAAACCTGTGTAACGCATTCAACAGTCGTGACACCATTGTGCCCCACGGCTGTCTCTGTACGTAGCGTGTCGAGTGCAAACGGTGTTGTGCAACGCAAGTACTCGCGCTCGAATGCTTGGAAGAGTTGTGTACTCGAAAGTTCCGTGCCAGAGGTATCGGCGAGCGTCTTGATCACTCTGCCAAATTCGATATGCATGGCCTTTGGCAAATGGAAGCCGAACTCGCTCTCCATGATATAGGCCACGCCGCCCTTGCCCGACTGCGAGTTAATACGAATGATGGCCTCATACGAACGCCCAATATCTTTGGGGTCGATAGGCAGATAAGGAACTTCCCACAAGGCACCATAGCTTGTATCTTGCGCGTTCATGCCTTTATTAATGGCATCCTGATGTGAACCGGAGAAGGCTGTGAATACTAATTCTCCTGCATAAGGCTGACGTACAGGCACAGTCATACGTGTACATTTTTCATAGACTGTCTGAATCGCTTCGAGATTACTGAAATCCAGGCATGGGTCCACGCCCTGCATATACATGTTGAGTGCCACAGTTACAATGTCAACATTGCCTGTACGCTCGCCATTGCCAAAAAGTGTGCCCTCGACGCGCTCGGCACCAGCAAGCAGACCCAATTCTGTAGCTGCAACGCCTGTTCCTCGGTCATTGTGAGTGTGTAGGCTGATGATCGCGCTTTCCCGGTTGCGCATATGACGACAGAACCACTCGATCTGATCGGCGTGGACATTGGGCGTAGTTATTTCAACTGTTTCAGGCAAATTCAGAATAATTCTTTTCTCAGGTGTTGGTTGCCAGATATCGACAACCGCTTCACAAATTTCAAGCGCAAAATCAACCTCGGTTAGCGCAAAGCTTTCGGGTGAGTATTGGAAGGTGATGTCCGTTTCGGGCAAACGTGGTACCCATTCTTTGACCAGTTGCGTACTACGTGTGGCGATGGCGATGATATCCGGTTTTTCCAGGCCAAACACGATGCGACGTTGGAGTGGAGAGGTTGAGTTGTAAAGGTGAACAATAGCTTTTTTCGCACCTCGTATCGACTCAAAGGTACGTGCGATGAGTTCTTCGCGTGCCTGCACGATGACCTGAATTGTCACATCGTCAGGGATACGGTTCTCTTCGATGAGCCGACGAATAAACGTAAATTCTGTGTCGGAGGCCGAGGGAAAGCCAACCTCGATTTCTTTGAAGCCAACGCCTACGAGAAGCTGAAACATCTCTAGTTTCTCTTCCACATTCATAGGTGCGGGTAGTGCCTGATTGCCATCACGTAAATCGACACTACACCATGTTGGTGCCTGTGTGATAGAACGGGAAGGCCACTGCCTATCGGGTAGGTCAATCGTTGGGAAGGGCTGATACTTTGTGATTTGGCCCTTCTGCATCCCTTTTGGGGGCTTCGTCGGCGAAGATGAAGGTCTGTGCATGATAAAGAATTTCTCCTTATTTCAATATTACCCTCTATCTTATCACGCACTGTACCTTTTTGTTCAGAATAAGGTTATATTTATTGTGGAATAGCTTGTTTCAATCGCGTCATTGTTTGGGCAACGCTTTCATGGTTGTTATAGACGGCAGAGCCTGCCACAAGCATATTCGCACCTGCGTTCACCGCTAGTGGAATCGTGGCGTCATGAATACCACCATCAACCTCTATATCACAGGTCAGATTGCGTTCAACAAGAGTTTGGCGCAATCTTTGAAGCTTTGGGAGCATCTCTGGAATGAACTCTTGACCACCAAAACCTGGATTGACGGTCATGATGAGTACCATGTCGAGCAGTGAGAGGATATCCTCAAGCATACTGATGGGTGTTGATGGTGTGAGTGCGATGGCAGCTTTCTTCCCCAATGAGTGAATTTGTTGCACAATGCGGTGCAGATGTGGTGTCACCTCTTGATGCACGATGATGATGTCGGCCCCCGCTTTAGCGAATATAGGGACAAACTCTTCGGGATTGGTAATCATCAGATGTACCTCAAGTGGCAGTTTCGTACATCCGCGTACAGCCTCTACGATAGCAGGTCCCATCGTGATATTCGGGACGAAATGGCCATCCATAATGTCGATCTGGATGCGCGTTGCACCTGCGGCATCCGCGTCACGCACCTGCTCGCCCAGGCGTGTGAAATCCGCGGAGAGAATTGAGGGGACAATGCCAATCATTACGCTTTCCTCTGTAACTTCTCTGCCGCCGCAGTATCAAGCATCCATGTGACCTCGCCTTTTGCAGGCTGTACTATCTGGGCGGGATATTCGTCGGGCTGATACTCGCCTTCAAGCACGGCTTTCACTGCGTCTTGCTTCTCGGCACCTGTTACTAGGAAGAGGACATGGAAGGCTGCATTGAGCAGGCGCGGTGTAAAGGTCAGGCGTGGTGGGGGTGGTTTTGGCACGGTAACGGGCATGACTAGCCTTTGCTGCTCATGCAGTGAGGGCTGATGGGGAAAGAGCGAGGCGGTGTGACCCTCTGGTCCCATGCCAAGCTGAATCAGGTCAAAACTTGGAACTCCATCAGAGCCAATCGTTTGTTGCATCTCAAGCGTGTAGGCATACGAGGCTGCATCACGATCAGCGAGGTCAGCAGGCATCCGGTGAATTTGATTGGCGGGAATAGGTATTTTGCTCAGTAGAACCTGCTGGGCCATGAGAAAGTTGCTTTCCGCATCATTCGGTGGCACACAACGTTCGTCAGACCAGAAGATATCAACTAAGGTCCAATCAATTTGACTACGATACGGCTCTTCCGCGAGCAGACCGTACAGCTTTTTCGGTGTTGAGCCGCCAGAGAGGGCAATCGTAAAGCGTCTGTGAGCCGTAATAGACTCTTGTGCGATACGCACTACATACTGCGCGGCCTCCTGGCTTAGCGTCTCAGTATCAGGGTAAATGGCAATAGACATAAAAAGGACTCCTACTAGTCTATCAAAGTAACTAGGGCGTCCCCTTGCGGGCGCCCTTGCTCTGCTTTAGTCATAACAGTAGTTCGCGTACCTCTTGCAGCGTCTCTTCATAGAGACGATCGCGACTGATGATTTCCAGTTCGTCATGCAAGAGCGTACTAACCTTGCGTGTTGCTGCTGTGCTCACAGTGCGTTGTGGGCGTGTCTCTTGTTCAAGTGCGACTGACGTAAGAACGTGGTCCGGGTTGTCTTCACGATTGATAGTAAAAATGGCTTTCTTGCCATTTGCAATACCAGTTATCCGAACCAGACACAGAGAACCGGGCCGCAAATCGGAGCGCACACGAGGGCGAACATGAAGACTTGCCTGTGTACGACTACTTGCTCGCACAGGTTTACTTCCATTTGAGTTTGGCGCGAGGGCGACCAGCGCACCTGTAGGACGTATCATATGCCATACATGAGTACCAGTAGACGAGTCATGCTCATCGTCTGCATGTGCGTTGTTAGGCTCGTAGTGCCAACCGAGTCGCGTTTCCAACCAGCCTGCGAGCAGAAGCGCACAGGTCGCATTGGGCGAAACATCCCCTTGCTCGGTACGCGTGGGTTCCGCGAATGGTCCGGCGGCGTGTTCAATTTCGATGGTGTGCAAACCAGCAAGATAGGGTCTATATTCCGCGGCATCGAAGAATTGCGCAACCAGTTCGCGCCATGGGGTGATGCGTCCCCAGTTGAGATCGCTTAATTCGCTGTCTGGAAATGTTTGTGCGAGTGTCGCAAGACTACGGATGCCCTCTTCTGGCATAATAAAGCTGCTAGAGTCAACGATGATTCTGTTACTTAGTGTTGAAAGTGCCTCAAATAAAGCCGGATTGTTCGGCGGATCATTCAGCCACCATAAATAGACAGGGAGGTGAGGTTTGATCAGAGGCTGAGCGATATGTGCGATAGAACGAACCGCGGAGCCATGAACCATGAGTGTGACTTGCTCGAAGGAGTGGCGTGTCACATCAGAAATGACAGGAAACGAGCGTGTTGTAATCCATGTCGCAACCATATCTGGTGCATCGCTATCGAGAATAAGTATGGTGACACGGGCAATATGTGTGCTAGAGAGATCACGTATAAGTGTGCTTGCGCGTTGTGCCGCTTCAATATCAGAAACACACACGACGAGGTTCAGCACGCTTGTGCGTACATTCACATTTTGACTGGTACGCACGTTGTCCGAAGACATACGCCAAAGATGAGCTAGCTCATCATCGACGTGTGCCGTTTGTACCTGTTTCCCAGCCCAAGGCAGGCGGGGTCCTACCAAATCAGAAGTGTCCTTGACCATTTCCATGTCTCCCCTTCATCATTATGAACACCATTGTTCATACTGCTACACACCTTTGTAATGTACTCTTCGTCATCACGAGTCATTTTGTGAAGGGCAAATGGGTACACCTATGGACGACGCCATCGATGCCCATCACGCCAAATGAACTCATCGGCGTACTGAGGACCCCATGTGCCAGACTCATATGTCAAGATCGACTCGCGTGGCTCGTTCTTCCACTCGTCAAGGATGCCTTGTATAAACGTCCATGCCGCTTCTACTTCGTCACGTCGTGTGAAGAGCGTGGCGTCACCAAGCATACAGTCGAGAATGAGCCGCTCGTATGCCTCTGGTTGTTGACGCACAAAGGAAGAGCCATAGAAAAAGTCCATGTTCACAGGGCGAATTTGCAGGTCCGTACCCGGAACCTTTGCGCCAAACTTGAGCGAGATGCCCTCGTCTGGTTGAATGCGTAATGTGAGGACGTTTGGTTCCATCTGGCCTTGTGCCTCATTTGTGCGCTTAAAGATCATAAGCGGTGCTTGTTTGAATTGAATCGCAATCTCGGTAACACGCTTTGGAAGATGCTTGCCTGTGCGTAGGTAGAAGGGAACTCCGGCCCACCGCCAGTTATCAATATACATCTTCATCGCCATGTAAGTCTCGGTTGTTGAGATGGGCGAGACCCCTTTTTCTTGCAGGTAGCCAGGAACTTGATGCCCTGCCACCCAGCCAGGACCGTACTGAGCGCGAATAGTATGCGTCTGCACATCGCGTCCCGCGAGTGGTTGCAACGCGTGTAGCACCTTTACTTTTTCATCGCGTACCGAGTTTCCATCAAAGGCAATCGGCGGTTCCATAGCAACGAGTGTGAGCAACTGAAGCATATGGTTCTGCACCATATCACGAATTGCCCCAGACTCTTCATAATAGCCACCACGTCCTTCAAGTCCCAGGTTCTCCGCCACGGTGATCTGTACATTATCGACATAACGACGGTTCCACACAGGCTCGAAGATGCCGTTAGCCAGGCGGAAGACCAGGATATTTTGAACCGTCTCTTTGCCGAGGTAGTGGTCAATACGATAGACTTGCTCTTCCTTAAAGACCTTTCCTACGATACGGTTCAACTCGCGGGCAGAGGCGAGATCATGACCAAACGGCTTTTCTATAATGATACGTGTCCACCCCTTGCGGTTGCGGTTCAAGCCAGCCGCACCGAGACGTTGAATAATTTCGGGATACTGACTTGGTGGAGTAGACAGGTAAAAAATGCGATTGCCACTTGTGCCGCGTTCCTGATCGAGCTTATTGAGCAGCGTGTTCAGCCTATCATAGCCCTCTGGATCAGTAAAATTTGATTGTAGGTAGTGAATGCCAGAGGCGAAACTCTCCCACACCTGCGGATTCACTGGCTTCTGCCGTGAATACTCGTTAATGGAATCGAGTGCCTGCTGGCGAAACTCCTCATCGTTGTAGGGTCGGCGTGCGAAGCCCACGACGGAGAAGCCTGCTGGCAAGGGATGCTCCAGCGCGAGACTATAGAGTGCTGGTAGTAGCTTGCGATGTGTCAGATCACCCGTGGCCCCGAAGATGACCATCACACATGGTTCTGTACTTTGTTTGATGCGTAGCCCCT
>CAXTWV010000309.1:0-3410 GCA_964248005.1 uncultured Ktedonobacteraceae bacterium
CAACGGCAAGATCACGCATGTCTACGAGTACGCCAATCCCGTGACCTACGCCAAGATAGCAGGCTTGCCCATTGGCTAGGTCATACGGTTGTTGATGCACCCTGCTCAGACGTTTTAAAGAGTGAGATGAGGTTGCCCGCTTCGTCGTACCAGACCACAGAGTGATTTTGTCATCGAGGACCACGAGATAGTCTTGACGGGTTGCGCAACAATCACTCATCAAATGACATTCTTTTCTGGATTGAGTCGTCCTGTCGCGAAGCGTTCGATACTCAAATCACTCGCATCAATGGTGTGGGCTTGCCCGTCCAGAATGAACTCGCTGATGACGAGACCTGTGGCTGGACTTTGCATAAATCCGTGACCACTAAAGCCTGTTGCAACAAGCAAATTTTCCACCTCCGGGACGGGTCCTAGGATCGCATTGGAATCAGGTGAGGTTTCATACAATCCAGCCCACCCCTGATGAATGTGCGCCTGCTCGAAGAGAGGAACACGCTTGACGGCATCTTCCACCACTGTGTTGAGCCACTCCCAATTCATGGTCGTGTTAAAGCTGTATGGTTCGTGTTGGTCACTCGTCCCAAGCATGAAGCCTGATCCTTCCGGTCGAAAGTGGAAGGTGTTTTGCATTTCAATTGTCATCGGGGCATCATGCGGAATAGCGTCAAACGGGTCGGTGGTAAAACACATGCGGCGCAATGGCTGCACAGGGATCTCGACACCTGCCATACGACCAACCTCACGACTCCATGCACCAGCACAGATGACGACGATACCTGGCGAGAAGGTTCCTCGATTGGTTTCAACCGTCACAATCCGTGCTCCCTTACGCGTGATTGCAGAGACGCTAGCTCCTTCGACAAAGGATGCTCCAAGGCGTCTTGCCTGTGCAGCGAAGGCTTGCGTCACTTCATGAGGACTGCCATAGCCATCCGTGGGACAATAGGTAGCCCCCACGACATCGCTCACCTGTAGCCACGGCCAGCGTGTTCCTACTTGTTCTGGCGTGAGCACTTCAACTGGGAGTCCCAAGTGTTGCTGCAAGGCAGCATTGCGCTCAAAGGACGTGAATGCTTCTTTTGTCGAGAGCAGAAAGAGATATCCAACCTGATGGAAGTCAACCCCTCCTGCTTCGGGAGAAAGTTCTAATCGTTCATGAAAGTGTTCAAAAAAATCGACAGAATACATTGCCAGTCGCACGTTGGACTCGCAGGAAAACTGTTGCCGAATCCCACCTGCCGCTTTCGCTGTCGAGCCACTTCCGATAGTATTTCGCTCGACGACGACCACATTACGACAGCCTCGCTGAGTCAAGGAAGAAGCGATGCTACACCCAATGACTCCACCTCCAATAATCAAAACGTCAGGACGAAGTGGAAATGTCTCTCTTTGTTCACTCATATTTCTGTTGGCACTAACTTCTCTTCTTTTCTTATCAAGAGAGGAAGAGAAGTTAGTGCGTATCTCCTTTCTTATTCATAAACTTGATCACTCTTGCTACCAAAAGTATAGAGGCAAAAGAGAGTAGAATGAAGGGAAAAGAAACGGCATTTTTGGGCTATGGCCCAAAAAAGAAAGGGGAAAATTGATAATGACCGACGATAGTGAGAAACTCTTGGATGATATTGGATGGCAACTCCTTCATTTACTTCAGGAACATGCTCGTCTCTCCTTCAAGGAACTGGGACAGCGGGTTGGACTCTCTTCTTCTTCCGTTGCTGAACGTATCCACAGAATGGAAGAGGCAGGGATTCTTCTTGGCTATCACGCCGAAATTAACCTTGAGAAAGTCGGCTTCTCCGTGATGGCCTTTATTCGGATGAGTACCCCTGGACATAATAGTGCTCGCATTGCCATGATTTTGCATGATATTCCTGAGATACTTGAGTGCTATCGCCTCACTGGAAACGAAGCATTTATTATGAAAGTGTGTGTCTCATCAGTGAAACACCTTGAGATACTTATTGATCAACTTTCGCAGTATGGTCAACCAACAACATCGCTGGTCTTATCTATCCCTTTGGCAAGACGCATTCTTGAAAAGAGATAAAGGTTGCTTTGTACAGACTCGCTCAAGAAAACGACACACTCTCATGTAGGATGAGCGTTAAGGGGAATAAACATTTCTTAACCATTGACAGTATGTTATGTATAGTGGCAAAATGAACCACTGAAAAGGATAGGTGTACAAAGACATATATGTGAAAGAATTGTAGCTATGTTTCGACGCAACACATCACGTATAAGGAGACCATCACCAAGGCGTAGAAATCCCGTGCTGATCGCGCTCGTCTTGTTTTTACTGATCGTCATCTGTGGTTGTGGTGGTGCAACTTACGCCTACTACAACGTGCATCAACCACTTTCTCAGTTTGTGCGGCAGGTTGGCAGGGGCAACAACGAACCAGACATCTCACAGTATGATGGCTCTATTTCTGGACGCTCCTGGAACATTTTGCTCATGGGCAGTGATAACGATGGCAAATATTCGTTTCCGGCTCTCCTCACTCAGGTGATGATGGTGGTGCATGTCGATACAGTGAATAATAGTGTCTATCTTGTGTCCATCCCACGTGACTCCTGGGTCAATATTCCTGACCGTGGACAGATGCATAAGCTCGATCAGGCATTTCTGCTTGGTGCGACCAACGGGAACAGTTTTGATAACGGTGTGCGCCTCGCCCGCACAACCGTCGAGAGAGATTATGGTCTTACCATAGACCGCTATGCATGGGTGGGATTAGCAGGCTTCGCGCATGTCATTGATACGCTTGGTGGCGTTGATATCGACATCACGCACCCTATCGTAGATGATAACTATCCAGATGATACGGGCAGTGGCAGTAATCCTAACGATCCATACGCGCTACAACGTCTCTCGCTTGCGCCAGGACCGCAGCATTTGAGTGGCGAAGACGCATTGAATTATGTACGTTCACGCCATGCCGACCTTGTTGGCGATATCGGACGTACACAGCGTCAACAACAAATACTTGGCGCACTCAAGAAAAAGCTCACCGTCAACAGCATCCTGAGCAACTTATCACAACTGTTCAAAGACCTTAAAGGGCAGGTCTATACCGATCTGAGCGAACAGGAAATGATTGCCTTCGCCAACTTTGGACGAACCCTACCCGACTCCGCGATACAGCGTGTTACCCTGGGACCCGGACAAGGCAGTCAAAACTTTGGTAGCTACCAAAACATTTATGACCCCTTGCTACAGTCAAATCAGAGCGTGATTGTACCAAATTGCGACACGATACAGCCTACAATCAACAATATTTTCGGGCTTGGGAGTGGTTGCAATGTAAATGGATAGGAAACAAAATGAACATGCACGGCGAATATTTCATATCCGTCGTGCATGTTCATTTTGTTTCCTACTTTTATCCCCAACGTTGCCG
>CAXTWV010000309.1:3510-5055 GCA_964248005.1 uncultured Ktedonobacteraceae bacterium
ATGACTGCTGGCGGATAGCGAAACGTGGGTGTGAGAACACTGGTGCCAAGTTCGATACGCTTTGTCCGCTCTCCGACTGCTCCTAGCCAGACAAGCGCGGATGGCGCATGTCCATTTGTGTGTCGCCACGGTTGAAAGTGATCACTAATCCATACACTATCAAAACCAGCTTCTTCTGCCTCAACCGAAAAGTCGATCAGTTGACGGGGACCGAACTGCTCAGCCGAAGCCTTATATCCCAACTTCAAAGGATGCGTTGCCATAAAACATCTCCTCTATCGTAAATGACGTTCTATAGGTTGTGAGGAAGGCATAACCAATATGCGTTCTGACCTTTCTGCTCTATTCTATCATGCAAGGAGGTGTTCATGTTGTGCTACTACGACATGAAAGCATGGAAATGTCTCTTTAAATATGAGTACAATAGGAGGGAACCAAGCGACATTTTTTTATGACAAACAAAGAAGTAAAGGAGAGCAATTCTATGCTCCTCGTTGGCGATATTGGTGGGACGAAGACAGAACTTGCAGTGTATGCGTCTGTCACCGCGCTTGCAAAACCGGTCGCGAATGAACTTTTCCCAAGTAAGAACTTTTCAGGGTTAGAAGAGATTGTACGGGAGTTTCTTGGGAAAAACAAGGTGGAGGTAGACCGCGCCGCCTTTGGTGTCGCGGGTCCGATTGTAGATGGCAAGGCTACAATCACCAATCTGCCGTGGATTATTGATTCAGAAAAAATGAAGGACGATCTTCAGCTAAAATCAGTGTTGCTCATGAATGATTTGGAGGCAATCGCTTCCGCCGTGCCATTTCTGCCAGCCTCTGACTTAGCAACACTCAATCGCGGTCAATCGGTCCTTAATGGGCCGCTGGCAGTAATCGCTCCTGGTACTGGCTTAGGTGAGGCATTTTTGACATGGGGCACGCAAAACTATATCGCCCACAGGTCTGAGGGTGGACATGCCGATTTCGGTCCGTTAGACGAATTACAGATCGGACTTCTGCGCTATCTGCAGCCGCGCTTGGGTCATGTTAGCTACGAATGGGTCTGCTCTGGTGTTGGTATGCCCAACATCTATGCCTACC
Organism: uncultured Ktedonobacteraceae bacterium; assembly: GCA_964248005.1. Lineage (GTDB taxonomy): Bacteria > Chloroflexota > Ktedonobacteria > Ktedonobacterales > Ktedonobacteraceae > JBBQVS01. Next base: position 4,596 of record CAXTWV010000309.1, read on the forward strand.
TCAAAGACAGCAACTACGCCCCTGAACCCTCCTGGCTGACCGAGCAATTAGCACAGGCGAAAGACCAGAATGCTGTGATAACGCAAGCCGCGATGGACAAGACCGCACCAGACCCTTTATGTGTCGCAACTATTAAAACTTTTGTCTCAATTCTTGCTGCCGAGGCTGGCAATCTTGCCCTTAAAATACTTTCTACTGGTGGTGTCTATATTGGTGGTGGTATTCCACGTCACGTCTTACCCTTCTTACAAGAAGAGTCCTTTATGAAGACATTTTTAGATAAAGGACGTTTGGTGGAAGCATTGAAGCCAATGCCTGTGCATGTGATTCTCAATGCCAAAGTGGGGTTACAAGGTGCGGCTTATAGAGGCTTCGCATTGGAACAGCAAGAGCGATAGTATACTGGTAGTGTTCAAATATATGTTAAAAGAGGAGACTCACACAAACGGGGAAGTCGAGG
>CAXTWV010000309.1:5065-6142 GCA_964248005.1 uncultured Ktedonobacteraceae bacterium
CCCACAAGGGCTTCCATGCGCGTACATATATTTGAACACTACCCTTGCTACACATGTTCAAGTTCCGCGATCTCAGCATTAGTAAGATGAATTGCGGCGGCGGCAATATTTTCTTCCAGGTGCTTGACAGAAGATGTGCCTGGAATTGGTAACATGATTGGTGAACGTGCGAGCAACCATGCAAGCGCGATTTGGGCAGGTGTGACAGAATAGTGTTCTGCCAGTGTTGTTAACACGCCTTGCCCTTGTCCAAGTTTGCCTATTGCTAATGGAAAGAATGGCATATACACGATGTTCTGCTGTGTGCAGGTATTCACGAGTTCTTCGTCATCGCGCCGTATCAAGTTGTATTGATTTTGAACTGAAACGATGGTCGTGATGCCTTGAACCTCGGCGAGTTGTTGTAAGTTGATGTTGCTTACGCCGATATGCCGAATTTTTCCTTCGCGCTGCAACTCTGCCAGTGCTGTAACCGAGTCGGCAAATGGAACCTCTGATTCTAGATAGCGACAATGAACTAGATGGAGTTGTTCAAGGCGCAATTGACGCAGATTGTCTTCACAGGCTGTACGCAAACTCTTTGGATGCAAATCTACGTTCCAGCTTTTGTCTGGTCCGCGTACCGCTCCCACCTTTGTCGCAATCACTATATCGTCTGCATATGGGTAAAGTGTCTCGGCGATTAAACGATTAGAAACTTCTGGACCATAGAATGCGGCGGTATCAATAAAGTTGATGCCGAGTTCAACGGCTCGTCGCAACACAGCTTTAGCTTCCGTTGGATTACTCGGCTCTCCCCATACCCCTGGTCCTGGCAAGCGCATGGTGCCAAAACCAACACGGTTAACAACGCTATCGTTTCCTATTGTGATTGTGCCAGCTATTGATGCAGGTAATTGAGATGCCATATCTTTCTATCCTCTTTTTTCTACAATACAACTGTAGGGACCGATGTATCGCGTCCTCAGCACGAGCGAAGCAATGTGCGCGTCTCTACACAGGTATCGAACGCCCCAGTAAGCAATAATCACTCAATCGTGATATGCTATAAAGTATGTCATGAATATTATCATATGA
>CAXTWV010000310.1:0-6115 GCA_964248005.1 uncultured Ktedonobacteraceae bacterium
AGACGAGGGGCTGTGTCTCTCTCAAGAGTAGAGATAAAATGACGCATAAATTTCTTATGAATGCTTTCACGCTTTTCAAGGCGTAAATGGGTGACAATGATAGTATCTAGTATAGTACAGTCTGTGTATCCTTGCAACTGTAGTAATAATTTGTTCCTTTACCCCTACACGTGCCTTGGCACGTGAGGGGTAAAGGAAATCCTTAGTCTTTCGGCAGGGTTGCTACGTAAGCATCGAGTGCGGCTCGGTCTTCTTCGGAAAGAGTTATCTCAAATTCTTGCTCAAGCCGTTTCTTTTTGAGCGCGGTTTCCCAGCATGAGAGACGAGCGCAGAGGTAGGCACCACGACCAGATTTCTTGCCTGTTGCGTCAATGACCACGTGGCTCTCTGGTGTTCTTACTATACGTAACAATTCGCGCTTCGATTTTGTTTCTTTGCACGCGACGCAAGTACGCAATGGAACGTGTTTTGGGCGTTTCGGTTGTTGCTTGTTCGGTGCCTTGTTTTCTATCTTCGCCATGCTGTTCTACCTCCCTCTTCCATCATACTCTGCTATTTACTCACCATAATTATCATAAGATGAGCGATTGCGTCCACCACCACGTTGACTTGAACGGCGTGGGCTTCTGTCTCCACGCTCATTCCGACCGCCATGATCTCGGCGACCTTGTGAGGCGACAGCTTCTTGCATACCCATATCGTTTTGCGACTCTTCATAGACCTCACCCTCGGCAGGTTTTGTTACGTCAACACGCCAGCCTGTCAGCTTCGCGGCAAGACGAGCGTTCTGTCCGTCTTTGCCAATAGCGAGTGATAACTGACGCTCTGGTACGGTCACAAGGGCCGTATGATCCGACTCACGCAGGTCAACCTTCAATGGCTTTACAGGACTGAGCGCATAGCTCACAAAGGCCGCAGGGTCAGGACTCCACTGAATGATATCTATTTTCTCGTCATTCAACTCATGAACGATATTGTTGATACGTGATCCGCGCACACCTACGCACGAGCCAATCGGGTCTAAGCCCTCTTGATGTGCGACAACCGCGACCTTTGAGCGACTACCAGGTTCACGCGCGATACCTTTGATCTCGACGGTCCCTTCGTAAATTTCTGGAACCTCGGACTCAAACAAGCGACGTACAAGGTCACGATGCGTGCGTGACACCAGGATTTGTAGCATACGACCAGGAATACGGCGTACATCATAGACCATGACGCGGATACGTTGCCCAACACGGTAGCGTTCGCTAGGAACCTCCTCTGTCATAGGCATGATGCCCTCTACTTTGTCCGCTTTGTCAAGGTCAAAGTCAAGTAGCCAACCACGCCCTGGGTCTCTACGTGTCAGGGTGCCGAGACGAATCTCACCTATCCAATTTTTGATTTGGTCATAGAGATGCTCATGCTCAGCTTCACGGATACGCTGTAGAATAACTTGTTTCGCGGTCTGCGTAGGGATGCGGTTAAAGATGGATGAGGAATCAACATCTATAAACTGACCCAATGCCGCGTTGTGAATGATACGTTGTGCCTCAGCAAGCGAAACCTCATCATTTGAGTTCTCAACCTGTGCGACAACGCGTTTGGAGGCCCATACATGAACCTCGCCATTCTTATCGACTTCAATGCGGATATTGTCCCCGCCAATGAAACTCTTACGATATGCTGCTAGTAAGGCGTTGGCAACCGTCTCCATTACCACTTCGCGGGGTAATCCCTTTTCGGCAATTAATTGTGCGATAGCTGCTTGAAATTCGCTTCTCATAAAACATGGTCCTCCCGCTACGCCCGTATTGAAACACGCTCAATTTTTCTGGTGCGACGAAAAAAGTCCCAGGCACGCAGAAAAGTGGGTGAATGCCCACTTTTCTCAAAGGTTTTCTTCATTCTGTGTATATGTATTATAGCACGCACAACGCCGTTTGACTAGTGTGACGAAAGTGTTATGTCACGCTGCGTAGTCACAATTTTACTGAAAATACTTGAGTTTTTCTAAAAGTGTCTGGTGCGTTCGCTTCTACTTATGTAAAACAATTGATGTTACATATTTATTTCATAATAGCTATGCATGTATCTGCTAGGTAGATATAATCAGAGAGGACCTTGAACAACTAGCGAAGAAAGAAACTAGTGTTATGAAAACACCACTACTTGAAGGTGACAAGCTCATTCGTGCTATGTTGCTGGAACACTGGAATGTCCGTGTACTCACTATACATTTCATCCCGATAGGTGACTCGGCATATTCCTATAAGATCGAAACAGAAGGTGGTAACTACTACTTAAAGATAGTTGATCGACAGACAGCGAGTGGTCGTAGGACTGCTGATCGTATGGAATTTGCGTTACCACTCCAACGTTTTATCGGTGAGCATCCTCACGCTGGGGTTGCTACATCAATTCCTCAGATTACCAGGGAAGGGACGTTGTATGCCTCTCATGGCTCCTTGCTTTTTGCCCTATATACATTTATCGAGGGAACAACCTTTGCAGACGCCTATCCAATGCCAGCAACGCTGGTGCAACGCATAGGTGAAACGTTAGCTGCATTACATCATGTTCAAATTCCTGCAACACTACGGCAAAAGGCTCTACCAGACAATCTCACGGCCCCTTTTGATGAGAGCTTACGTGCTGATCTTGCAGTAATTGAAGGCGTTTCCTCGCAAGATGCTTTGTATCTACAACGTCTGGACACTATCATCTCTCCTTGGTACAAATACATCCGTGCATTTTTGACGCGTAGTCATGAATATAGAGAGGAAGCACTGCAAGTACCAAATTCAGAGGTCGTTTGTCATGGTGACGCATGGGGCGGCAACATCATTCGGCAGCCTTCGGGAGAGCTTGTGCTGATTGATTGGGAGTCATCCGTCATGGCACCACCAGAGCGAGATATATTTATCTATATAGGTTATAATAGTGATGATTTCGCAGCTTTTGACGCTGGGTATCGTGCGGTTCACAAAGAGCCGATGCGCTGGAATACGTCGTTACTTGCTTACTATGCCTATCGTGCGCAGTTGAGAAATCTCGCTACATGGTTGCACAGCATATTGCATGAGCCGCTTAACGAGGTGCAGCGTGAGAATAATATCGAGATGATTGAGTTTCATTGTCTCAACCGATTACAAAGAGTGGAACGCGCTGCTATACAACTAAAGAAAATGTGATTAGGAAAGGAAATACTAAAAAGGATCAATTTACTGACGTTTTTTGCTTGTTAATAAGAGAGTGGTCAGAGGTTGATAACCATTTTGATGCCAGTATCAAAATGGTTATCAACCTCTGTAGTATAATAGTGATTCTTGACGAATTACAATATCCCTAAGTATACTTTTCCTTTTTGCGTTCCAGCAGAACAACGGGAATCTTGCGTGTGGTCCTCGCCTGAACCTCAGCGAGACCAGGGAGCTTCTGGAACTGAATGCGACCGAGGCGTTCCCACTCCGTGCTTTCGGTGACGGTGGCTCTGGCATCGAACGTTTCCGTGCCGAGTTCGACTGTGACATCAGGATGCGCGATCAGGTTGTGATACCAACTAGGATTGGTTGGTGCGCCCCTATTTCCAGCGAAAACGTAGATGTGACCACCTTCGGACAAATACGCTAGCGGGCTGATACGCTGTTGACCACTTTTTGCTCCCGTCGTGGTCAGCAGAAGTAAGGGAACGCCAGCGAATGGACCACCAACGTTGCCCCCATTGGCTCGGAACTCTTCGATAATCTGGCGATCCCAGTCATTGATGGTCCGGCGATTCTGGTCGTTCAAGTCATTTCCCTCAGTCATAATATCCTCCTTTTTACTTCCCATTCTACTGTTTGGCGATGGGGCAGGGGTGGTCGAGGCGAGATGGCTCGTATGGATGAAGGACTCGATGTCGCGCTTCCACATCGGCAGACCTTCACTCAACCACGACAAAGACTCGTGTTGTCTCTCCTTCTTCGACCACCTTGCCTGGACATCACCTCTTGTTCGTGAAGTAGTGACCTTGGTCGAGATCCGCTAGGAGTCCCGGATGCACGGGCTGCCACCCCAGCAACTCACGGGTTAGCGTGCTCGAAGCTGGAGAATCGAGGGCGAGGAAGCCAGCTAGAAAGCTGAAGTGTGCGCCCGCGTCCTCAGGAGAGATGGCGACCACCGGGAGGTCGAGATGCCGTCCGATCACCTCGGCGATGGCGCGGACTGGCACACCCTCGTCTGCGACCGCATGCAGTATCGATCCCGCTGGAGCCTTCTCCAGTGCTAGGCGGAAGAGGTGCGCGGCATCGAGCCGATGCACAGCCGGCCAGCGGTTGGACCCGTCGCCGATGTAGCCAGAGACGCCCTTGTTGCGGGCAATGCCAACCAGGGTCGAGACGAAGCCGTTGTCTCCTTCGCCGTGAACTGTCGGAGCCAGTCGCACGACTGACGAGCGGACGCCATGCGTGGCGAAGGAGAGCGTCGTCTGCGCGGCGATGGCCCGTGGTCCCGCAAGTGAGCCGGGATCAGGTGCATCCCGTTCGGTCGCCACACGTCCCGATGTGAGTCCGAGCACCCCGGAGGCGATGACGAAGGGTCGGTTAGAGCCTGCGAGTGCCTCGCCGAAGGTTTCGATAGCGCGTTGATCCGCATCGGCAGCACCCTGGAAGTCCCCTGAGAAGGCGATGTCGTGCTTGAACGCGAGATGAATCACGCCATCCGACGCAGCGGCTACACTACGCAGACTATCAAGATCATCAAGTGTGCCGCGATGCACCTCTACCCCGGCGGTGGCGAGGGCAGCGGCGGAGGCATCCGAGCGGGCAAGCCCGATGACCTGGTGCCCGGCACCAATAAGCTCAGGGACGACGGCGGAGCCGATCCAGCCAGACGCGCCAGTAACGAAAACTTTCATAGGAAATTCCTCTTTTCTATCTTTCATAGCAACAAGTTGATTCATTTGCAACAATCTGTTACACGAGATAGTGTAGCTTAGACTGCAACATTGGGCAAGCATCAATTCTTGTTTCTTGTTACATATGCAACAAAGAGGGAAAAATGTCGCACGAAGAACAGACAGACTTACACATTCAGCTCACCCATAAACTCTTACAAGAAGCGATGATCGAACTGATTACAGAGAAAAAGTTCGAGTCCATCCCCACGTTTCCCTATACACAAAAATCCCTAAAAACCCAATACCTGTTTATTATGCGCCACTTGCCCAGCAATCGCTGTAATCTCTTGTTGACCTATAATACCTTGCTCTGTAATCGCCTTTGTTACAAGCATGTGCGGCGTGTGATCAAAGTAGAAATTGCGTACTGTAACTCCCTCTATAGGCTGTTCAAGTACCTCTGTACCCTCTTTCTCTTCCAGCAGCGCGAGGTTCGTTTGCTCATGTTCTGCTCCGTCCTGCCACTGCTGCGAAGATATTTTCAGGGTTTCGCACAGAACATAGAGAGGAACAGCGTGTCCCTGTGCTGACCAGCCGAGCAGTGCCGTTCCTGCTTTGTTCAGCACATCTCCATTTGCCAGAATGCTATCAGCACCGACGACAACACTAGTACATTGCGGCATAAATATGTCTGCCTGTGCATCGGTAATCAGTGTCACCGCGAAGCCTTTCTGCTGCAATGTGCGTGCCATCTCACGTCCTTCATAGCGTGGACGCCCTTCCAGCGTAATCACACGCTCGATAGTCGAACTATGAGCGGCAAGTACATCTACAACCGTACCGGAAATACTGCATGTCATGATCGTGCCTTGTAGTAAGGGCTTAGCATGTTCAGCAATGCGTGCTGTCGCTGTATCGTACTCATGCAAAAGACGTTCAGCCTCATGTGCCATTCCATCTGAACCTCCTTGCGCGGTAAGCACACGTCCAACGGCACTCGCTAATGCTGCCATAGAAGGCCGTGCTTGTGCAAGAGTACGACCAGCTTTGTATATGTCTTGCTCATTCGACGAACTCTTTGAAGTGTGTGCAAGGTCACGTAGAATCAGCAGTGTCTCATGTACAAGCCAGCGTGAGCCATGTTCGCGGTCATTGCGTACCTGTTCGATGCGTTGTTCAATGTCTGCCATACAAGCCCTCTTTTCGTGAACGTAACTTTAACGGACGCCCACAAGGGGCTACCCTACTATACAC
>CAXTWV010000311.1:0-6107 GCA_964248005.1 uncultured Ktedonobacteraceae bacterium
TCTTGACATCCTCCCCATGCATAGAATGCAGGGGATTCCCTCTATCACTAGAGAGAGCTTCCTGCTTCAACGGCGTCCGCATGTCCACGCTTTCGCGTGCCACGTCTTACAACACCTCCACAGGCATTGAGTGCCGTTAGCCCAACGGACACGATATTCTGAGCGGCGTTGATATCCCTGTCATGGCATATCCCACACTGCGGACATGCCCATGCACGAACCTCTAAGCCTAGCTCATCCAACACAAAGCCACATGCGCTACACGTCTTAGACGAAGGATACCATCGGTCAATCTTGACGACGGTACGCCCGTACCACGCAGCTTTGTAGTCCAGTTGCCTCACAAATTCAGACCATCCCACGTCTTGAATGGCCTTTGCAAGACAGTGATTTTTCAGCATGTTCTTGACGGCTAACGTCTCTAGGCAAATCGTTTGGTTCTCACGAATGAGCCTTGTCGAAAGTTGCTGCTGAAAATCACGGCGCATATCGGCTATACGTGCGTGCAATCGCGCTACTTTGATGCGTGCCTTGTTCCTGTTTTTCGACCCCTTTTTCTTCCTGGCTTTCTTGCGTTCAAGCTTGGCAAGTTTCTTTTCGGCCTTTGCGTAGTATTTCGGGTTGTCTATCGTCTCTCTCTCCGATGTGATGAGAAACGACTTTAAGCCCAAATCTATGCCTATCGTCTTGTCGGTCATGGGAAGGGTCTGTATGATCCCTTCCACTAGGATGCTGACAAAGTAGCGGCCTGATGCATCCTTCGTGATGGTTACGGATGAGGGCTTGCACTCTTCTGGCAACGGGCGTGACCAAATGATATCAAGGGGTTCTTTTTGTTTGGCAAGTGTCAGGGTAGAGCCGTTCCACACGAATGCAGTAGCGGCATAGGTTGCACTCTGTTTCTTGTGCTTCTTGTGGTATTTGGGATACTTGGCACGGTCTTCAAAGAAGTTGACCATTGCCTTATCTAAGTGTCGAAGCGATTGCTGTAACGGCACACTGGATACTTCTGTTAGCCACGCCGTCCCCTCTTCTTTTTTGAGAGCGGTCAGAGCCGATGAGAGGTCATTGTGGTACAAGCGTGTGCCATGTTGGAAGTAGGAGGTCGTGCGTAGCTTCAAGCCCCAATTGTACACGAACCGACAACACCCAAACGTACACGCCAAATTGTGTATCTGCTCAGGTGTTGGATAGAAGCGGTACTTATAGGCTTTCTGAGACATACGAACTATTTCCCTTTCTGACTCTCGACGTAGCGTTTTATGACTTCTAAGGTGACGCCTCCTGTGGTTCCACAGTAATAGGAGTTATTCCAGAGGCTCGGCAATTTCTTTTTGAGTTCAGGAAACTCTTGACGCATCGCATGACTGCTTGCCCCTTTGACTAAGCGTACTAAGCGGTGTATCCCAAATTGGGGGTCACACGTCACAAGCAGATGCACATGGTCAGGCATGACTTCTAACTCAACAACTTCTTGCCGCCACTTCTGTACACTCTCAAAAATGAGTTCCTTGAGACGTGCATCATAGGGAGGCACAAGTACCTTACGTCGGTATTTCGGTACCCACACGATATGATAGTGGCAATTGTAGACCACGTTCAAGTTACTCTTTACTGTTGTATCCATGCTCATATCGTAGTAGATACAAGTAACTATGTCAAGGTCTAGTTATTATTTGCTCACATCGCGCCTTATATCCCCATGCTTAGAAAGCAGGGGTTTTACGGCGCATTGGATAATAACGCCAAGAGAGTTAAGTTCGTTGCTGTGATGAAACATCTGCTATCTGTAATTCGTGACTGTAGTATATAGAGAAACATAGATATTTATCTGTTGAGGGAGGCAGGGAGGCCGCGAGGGTCTCCCCTGCATATAGGTCCCTGAAAACGTAGGGGAGACCCTCGCGGTCTCCCCTACGTTTTCAGGCTCTCATGTCATATACATATTAGAACAGGACATAGAACAGTGACACTCAACCAGTGGACAAGTATCCTCAGCACAATTACACAATACCTTGCATCGGGCGTTGAAGGATGCGCAGGATTACTTATCGCGCTAGCGGCAATACAGGCAACGATACGTGCGATTATACAATTTTTTCGTAGAACACCATCATCAGAGATGCAGCCGGAGCATCCGACGACGGAAGATATACGCTTGCGGCTCGGTCGATGGCTGGCACTCGCCCTTGAATTTGAGCTTGGCGCAGATATTCTACGAACTGCTATCGCGCCAACGTGGGTGGAAATCGGACAGCTTGCCGCCATTGCTACGATCAGAACGTTGCTCAACTACTTCCTGCAACAAGAGATTGACCGCGCCGCACGAAGACAGCAAGGCGTTCCACCAGCGCAACAATCCGAGGTGCAGAATCAAGACGGTCAAAGCACACAACACTCACAAACAGCTCCCACAATGGCGGATAGGGTAAGAGATGCTCTTCGCTGACGTGTTCAACTACGTGCTATGGGCATCGTTGATAGAGTTCGTCGGTGGCTTACTCATCGTTGGCTATATTCTCGTCGCGCTCTACACCGTGCTACGAAGTGGAAACATCGTGCGTGCGCGGATGATTGTTGCCGATGGCGCGATTACGGGTCTGAGCTTCAAGGTTGCAGGTACACTCTTGAAGACCATCACGATACACACATGGCAACAAATCCTCATGTTCCTCGCTATCTTCGCGTTGCGTACTGTGCTGAAAAGATTTTTTACATGGGAAAGAGGACGGTTGCAATAACCATCACCTCTTACATGTCCTCTGTCGGTGACACATACGCATGAGTAAGTGCGACAAAACCTTTCCTGAGTGCCACCAGTGCAATACCAATCGCTACAAGCGAAACGATAGCAGTAGTGACGAGCGATACAATCCAGCTATCACGTATTTGGCCTTGTATGAGCTGGTTCACGTCCCATATAAGAGAGGCTACTATATGTAAAACCATTGTCAGCGTGACCAGCCCAGCAAAAACGAATACAGTACGCGCTGCTCGCTTGGTCAACTGAGTACAGGTGATGAAAAGCACAAGAGTAGCAAGAGCAGCAAAAGGAGCTTGACTTTCCCAAAGGATTGCTCCAAAAGTGGCGACAGTTGAAAGTCCAAACGGCGGGGCTTGATTGGGTGGATACGTGTATACGTTGAAGTAGGCGAGATGAAGCAATGCCGGTACCACGAAAAAAAGTAACTCTGTAAGTAGAACAAAGAACGCTAGACGGAACCTACCTGTAGTAATAGATGCTTTAAGTTTGCTGACCAGAAGTACAACATTCCCTAGCAATAATTCCGCGCCTATGATTTGCACTACAGTGTAATAAAGAGACCAAAACCCATAATGTATGTCAAAGGTAAATGCAGGAATCATCTCAATGATAATAATGGGGAGCAGAAAGCAAATTCCAGCAAGTAGTAACCGTCCACGCTGCCGTGCTACAATAGCTTGTCTCACATAAGAGATGAGAATGAAAAGGTTACTCAATACAAGCAACAGAAAGAGGATTTGCGCGGCATTCTCGGCAATGACGAGACTGGCTGGTGGTGGCGGCAAGTGATGTAGACCAGGAGATTGAAAAAATGGAGGAACGACACCCACAACAACAAATGTTGACCAGAGAGAGATACAGCAAAAAGCGATAGCAAGAGCATAGATAAAAACGATGTTGTTAACACGCAGACGCTTAAGCGCAAAGAACGCAGTTTCACTGTTGTAATAGGGGTCCATACGTGCATCAAGTGCTCCAAAGAGCAGATCAAAAATGGTAAAGAACGTGATCTTATGATCGTCTAGCACTGCTCTCATCTCAGCTTCGTACCGCTCACACCAAGCAGCAGGATATAATTTCATGATCCAGTTAATAACGTTCATGCTTCTTTCCTTTGAGGTCTTACTCAAGCTTTTCTACTATAGGGCAGGGAGACGTTGGGCACTCACCGAAACGATACGCTGCATGGTTGCAAGCTGCTCACGAAATGCTGTAGCACCAGCACCTGTGATGCGATAGGGACGACGACGTTCCTCTGCAGGGAGAGGTTCAATCAAGCCGCGTCGTTCCAGTCGAGCAAGTGCGCCATAAAGTGTTCCTGGTTCCAATTGTGTGCCACTGAAGTGCAGAATATCCTCCATCATGGCATACCCATGTTTCGGTCCATTTGCCAGACTAGCGAGAATGAGAAACGAAGGATCGGTAAAACGACCCAAGTCGGACGAATCTTTATGCATAACGAACCTCATAGAGACTTAATTTGTATATCGCATCACTTACTACGTATAATTGAATAGTAACATGAAGGGGTGTCAATGTCAACCATACAGCAGCCTTCATGATACGAATGAATATACATTGGTGCAATTGTAGGGGTCTAATTCTATTACACCCCCTTTGCCCAATCAACCACGTTCATAGAATAAATGAAACGTTACAACATACCCTCCAACATGGTCGATGGGCGAAAGGGTGTGATGAAATCAGACCCGTACAGGAGTTCTGCCACATGAGAATTGTCAATCACGTAGGGACCGATTATGTCGTTTAACAAATTGGTACGGATGTAGGGGCTTTAATTCATTACGCCCTCGTCCCGCATCGCAGGCCGAACGAGGGCGTAATGAATTAAAGCCCCTACATCCGATGTATCCCCGTTAATTTGTCAAACCGCATTATCATGTCCTCCGACGGTCTCGATTGAGGACAAAGGACGTGATAAATCGATCCCTACATGATATACTTACCCCATAGAACGCAGACACTACCACACTAGGAAGCGGGGCAAGCAGCCATGCTCAACGAGGCGTCGGTACAGACGGTCAATGGAGCTACTTTTTCACAACAATTCATCAGGCCGTTATATGACTCGTATTGTTTCGCTAATTTGCCAGCGACGATTGAGTTTTTGTTGACGGGCAATGGAGAGAGCACGTTGCCACAAGATGTCTTCGGGAATTTACCCACACGCTATGATAAGGTAGTTTTTTTCTTCGTTGACGCGTTTGGCTGGCGGTTCTTTGAACGGTATGCAGAGAAGTACGACTTCCTCAAAACTATCTTAGAGCAGGGGGTTGTATCGAAAGCTACATCACAATTCCCTTCGACAACTGCCGCCCATGTCACCAGCATTCATACTGGCTTACCGGTTGGTCAGAGTGGTGTGTACGAATGGAACTATTATGAGCCTCTGGTAGATGCTCTGATCTCGCCGCTCCTCTTCTCGTATGTCGATTATGTGGAGGGCGAGAATTTGAAGCGCGACACCTTGAAAAAAGCGACTATTCCCGCCGAAGCATTTTTCCCACAACAGACAGTGTACGATAAGCTCAAAGCACAGGGTATCACCTCGCATATCCTGCAATTCCAGAACTACACGCCCTCGACCTACTCCGATGTCACGTTTCGGGGCGCGAAGACGCATCCATATGCTAGTATCCAGCAAGCTCTCTTTTACCTCTCGGAACTCGTCACGGTTGAGAACGCGCCCCCTTCGTACTATTTTGTCTATTTTGACCGCATCGACGCCATGTGTCATCGTTACGGTCCCTTCTCGAAGGAGTTTGAACGCGAGGTCGATGATTTTTTTAAGGCAATGCACGAATTGTTTTACAAAAATATTCAGGGCAAAGCACAGCACACATTGCTCATCACGACCGCCGATCATGGGCAAGTCGAGGTCAACCCTAAGACAACCTATTATCTTGATAAAGAACTGCCGGATATGCAACGGTACCTCAAGACGAATCGTCAGGGACGAATACTCGCGCCCGCAGGCTCGGCACGCGACATGTTTCTGTATGTGCGTGATGAGTATGTGAATGAGGTTATTGCACTACTGCGTCAAAAGCTTGAGGGACGTGCCGAGGTCTATTCAACGCAAGAACTTTTGGCGCAGAACTTCTTTGGGATGGGAGAGCCATCGCCTACCTTCCTGGCACGTCTGGGCAATGTCGTCATTCTGCCCTACAAAAAAGAGACGGTTTGGTGGAGTCAGCAGGGGAAATATGGAATGAGTTTCCTCGGTCATCATGGCGGCTTGACCCGCGAAGAGATGGAGATTCCATTGTTGTTATTGGCATTGTAAAATTTTGTAGGTAATGCCTGTAGGGACCGATTTATC
>CAXTWV010000312.1:0-6106 GCA_964248005.1 uncultured Ktedonobacteraceae bacterium
GGGTCTAATTCATTACACCCTCTTGGCAGTCGAGAATGTTCGAGGACGTATGCAACGTTGCATCAATTCCTCCAACATAGTGCATTGTCAAGAGGGTGTAATGAATTAGACCCCTACAATTGACGTTTAGATCAGTACTGCCCAAGACGCGAATGCGTGTCCTGGAGTTCCGAGTGTGTAGCGGCTAGCTCTGCTTGCAGTGCTTGGAGTTGTTGCCGTAAGGTTTGGAGTTGCTGCTCACGTTCGCGTGCGGTGCGTACTTGCTCTTCGCGATCCTTTGCGGCCTGCAATTGCGCTTTTGCGTCTTGCAATTGCTGTTGCAGGGATGCGATTTGTGCTTGCAAGCTTTGTAGTTCATCTGTGCTATCAGTTGTTCCTGTAACTGAAGATGGCGGTGTCGTGTCCGTCGTCATAGATGGCGGTGTTGTAGTATCTGTGGTTGTGCTATTCGTCAGGGGTTCGGTTGGCACTTTTGACTCTGCTAGTTGAGCGTCTGAGAGTTGTGTATCGTTTGACTCTGCTGTATAGTCGGTGGTTGTCGCGACAGGCTGTGCGGTTTGAATGTCAGGTATATGTGCCGCTTCCGATTCAGCTGTATAGCTAGGGGTTGCTTGTGAGTCTTCCGTCGTGGTATCGGATGCCGTTTCTGACTCGATCATGACATCGGAGGTCGCATGTGGATCGGTGGTAGTGTCGTCTGTAGTAGATTGGACATCCGAGGTATATGCTTGTGGTTGTTGTTCTGTATCTGATGGAGTTGTAGTAGGCGCATCAGCAGTATTGGTCGTAGACAGGGCATCTTGTGATAGACTTCCGTCGGTGACAACGGGTTGTACATCCTGTCTATCGTATACCTGTTCCATGGGTGCCTCTGGTACGTTGTCGTGCGTAATCGGTGGTGTATCCTGCTCCGAGAATGATTGAGCATTGTATTGTTCTACATTTCCATTGGTTGCTTCTAGCTGATCCATGTGTTGGGCTTCGTTGTTGTCGTTCATCGTTATTGGCTGTATCTCTTGCTGGTCAGCATTGTTTTCAGGAGGAACGGTCTCTGTGTTTGATTGATAGGTAGCATCGGTGTTATATGCGGTTGGTTGTGTTGTTTGCTCAGAGGTATCACTGGTAGTGACGATTGGCTCGGTGGTCATGTCTGATGTATATGTTGTGTGCTGTATTGTGTTTTGAGGTGAATCAGTATGTGGTTGCGCACTCAGAGAACCATATTGCTGTAGAATAGTTTGCGCCTCTGTGTTGCGCCCTGGTGCTTTTACCGCGAGGATAATGTTCCCTTTGCTATGTTCATTCGCGTAATAGTTCGCCTCATCGTCTGAGAGACCTACGTCTGCAAGATCGTTGGCAACGTTGCCACTGGCATTTTGTCCAGTAAACAAGCTCTTGAGATCGTCAAAGAAACCACCGCTCGCTTCTGGTACGAAATAGCGGACTTGTTCGTGAGTGAAGCCTGCGTTGTACAGTGCATCGAGTGCTTGTTCCGCGGTAGCGCGGTCTGTGAAAACGCCTACGGTAGCGGAAGATGGTGTTACCGACATGTGTGTTCGCTCCTTTGCTAGCTAGCCCTATCTGATACTGTGTAGATACAACCGGGAATGCTATAAGTATACCTCAAAATATGTATACCTATGAATTGCACGGGCTAGAAGAGTAAAAAGATGCGTAACCATATGGCTCACCTTGTACTGCTCGAACGAATGGCGATTGGGACCGATTCATCGCGTCCTTGTTGGCAGTCGAGTGCCAAGAGGACGCGATGAATCGGTCCCTACGCATATCCCACACTTTTTGTTTGTACTGATGAGATTGTTTGCAGGAGTGTTCTTAGCGCGAATGGTTTGCGAATAACAGGAAGCGTAGGGAAGGATGCGCGGAGTTGATCCAGTTGCTCTATGCTTGCCGCCGATACGACAATAATTGGTGGTACATCAGGTCCAAACATACGGTAAATAGAGGCGATCACCTCTAGCCCTGATAGTTCATCAGGAAGATTAAGGTCAATGATGAGTAGGTCATAGGGCAGGGATGTAGGCAACGTAGATTGCTTTGTGTATTTCTCAGAGAGAGTATTTAAAAGGGATTGCCCACGAGTATGAGTAGAGATAGTGTATCCACCCAATTCAAGTGCAGTTTGCATAAGCTCAAGTATCGCAGGGTTGTCTTCCAGTAGTCCAATATTCACGTACTTCTTCACTCCAATTCCACATTCTATTAGTATACTTTATGCTCGTGCCGCACTCGAATAGGGTACGACTCTGGTTTCCAGCGTGTCTTTTAAATTCAGCAGATCATGTGCTGCATCGCGCCGTATCGCTTTTGTGATTACTTGCTCCGTCGGGTCATCAAACCCTCCTATGAGAGAGATTTCGACATCCTGTGCAATACTCGTTCCTCCATTTTCCAGACACTCGAACTGGTAGTGAAAGAGGCAGGGAGTGATGCCAGAGGTACTTTTGATTGTCAGGAAGCGATTTGGCTGACACTCCACTACGAAAAATGTCATTTCAGTCCACTTTCCTAAAAAACGAATCGTACTTTTCGCTGTTGTCCCCAGACCAGTGGCTTCTGATGAGGTAGACTGAATTGAGAAGATAACACTTGACCATTGCAACAGGTTTCCTAGATTGCTCATGTATGCAAAGATATCCTCAATAGGCTTATTGATAACAATAGCCTGTTTAATGTGTATCTTGGTCGTCATGTGTACTTCTCCTCTGGTGTCAATGATTAACTATAGCTGTGTCAAGGTTGATGTAATTCATGGTAGGGACCGATTCATAGCGTCCGGGGGGGGTGTGGCGCGGGCAAAAGGACGCGCTGAATAGGTGCCGACCATGAATTACATGAATTGGGGCGGAACATTATAAGAGAGTCCGGCGTCCTGCACGCACACCCAACGGGAAGGGTGTAACAGGATGGTATCGAACTGCACTTTCACAAAGAGTTCCTTGAAAATAGACGATATACTGTGCTCGATAGCACGTTTCATGTGCTCCTGAGATCGTGGGAACAAGACAAACCCTTCGCAAGAACATTCGGCGGATATAGAAATAGTACAATGATGTAGACCCATAGGCAGATGAGACGAGAATTGAATTGTTACGTCTTCCACGATCCCTTCTCCAAAAAGTTGAAGCAGGACATGACTAACCATATCTTCCACAAAGAGTTCGGCGTTTTCTTTTTCATCAAGAGCAATTTCAAAGAACTTGTCATAGCATTGCATAGATATTTGAAGTGTACACATAATTCCTTCCTCTTTTTCTTGATTTGTCGATGCGATGTTAGTATACTGGTATGGGCTTCTCCTTTCCATCACTTTGGTAACTTGTTGTCTACTCAATGTCTACGAAATGCGGTAAGGACGCACTCTTGCGTTGTGAGAAGGAGCAGTATGAATAAAGGAATACATATGCGTGGTGATACTCTAAGCGACTGCATACAAGCATTCCTTCGGCCCAGTGGGTATTCTCAAAAGGAACTGGCTGCGGTGCTCGGTCTACACCCAAAGGTCTTGAGTCGTAAGTTGAATGGGAGTGGAAATTCACATCTCACCCATTTGGAAGTACGTGCTATTCTCGTAACGTTGACGAAATGGCACGCGATTACTACGCAAGATGAGGCATTCCGCCTGCTTGAACTGACTCAGGTGGGGCCAACGCTTTTTACTACCGAAGAATGGAACACTCCACCACTCAATCAGCTACATATTTCCTCTACGTCTCTCGCCACTACCGACATTCCTGAGGCTCCCTTTCAGCCTACTATTCCTGCACCTACGACGCGGCTCATCGGGCGTGAATGGGCGGTGGAACGCCTCCGTCAGCTTTTTGAACATAATGATGTACGCCTTGTGACGCTTGTAGGGCCGGGAGGTAGTGGCAAAACACGTATTGCTCTACACGTGGCGCACCAGTTCATCAGCATGTTTGAGCAGGGGGTATGGTTTGTAGCTTTGGCGGGCGTAAGGGATCCCGCGCTCGTGCCGATGAGTATTATCCAGGCATTAAACATGAAACCAACATCCGGTCTCTCTCTTGTACAAAGTCTGTGTACCTATCTACGCAACAAAAACATTCTGCTCGTGCTGGATAATTTTGAGCAGGTAGGTGCGGCAACGAATGTCGTAGATGAGATGCTTGCAGCCGCTCCTGGTCTCAAAGTGTTGGCGACAAGTCGGTCTGTCCTGCACCTTTATGGTGAAAGTGTACTCGCCATTCCTCCTCTGGATATGCCTGCTGCTGATATAGACCTGGATGCAACGGAACTTCTCCATTATGAAGCTATCCAGCTTTTTGTTGAGCGCACACAAGCGGCTATGCCTTCCTTCGCATTCACGCAAGAAAATAAAGACATCATCGTCCAAATTTGCGCGAAAGTTGATGGTTTACCCCTTGCTTTGGAACTCGCGGCTGCACGAGTCAGAGTTCTTTCGCCTGCCCTTTTACTGAGGCGGCTCTCGAATGCACGCCTTGCTATTTTGACGGGTGGAGCGAAAAACCTTCCAGGTAGACAACAGACGCTGCGTAATACGATTGCATGGAGCTATGATCTGCTCTCTCCAGATGAGCAAGTATGGTTTCCGCGCTTAGGCATCTTTAGTGGCAGTTGGTCGCTTGAGGCTGCTGAGGCAATGATGCAACAAGGGGCAGCGGGACAGGCATCTCTCTTCGATGCCAATGTTGTACTCGATATGATAGAGCAACTGGTGGATAACAGCCTACTGGCCCGCTTATCAGGGACAACGGAGCAAGTGCGCTTTCTGATGCTGGAAACGCTGCGTGAATATGCCTGGGAATTGCTGAATATACAGGAAGAGTTAGAGCAGTGGCGGGACTGGCACGCCTGCTACTATTTACAGCTAGCGGAAGCTGCTGAGCAAGGATTACGTGGCCCTCAGCAATTGGTGTGGTTAGAGAGGTTGACACTGGACCGTGATAATTTCCGTGCGGCTCTGGAATGGTTGCTCCAACGCGCTCGGCTCGGTAAGAGCATCGCTTTGCCTGCGTTTTTTGAGCGAGACGCAACTGCTGTGTATCGAGATGTTGCCGGGAGTAGGATACTCTCAGCACATACAATTCCAGGTACTGGTCGCTGTGCGCTTGAAGTATGCCTACGCCTTGCCGCCGCTCTACGACCATACTGGGAGTGGCAGGGATATTTGATGGAGGGGCGCGACTGGTTGAGTGCAGCGATAGCAGTGCCGCTCAAGCAAGAAAGTGGGGAAACGCTTCTTGCCGCCCGCGCAAAGGCGTTAAGCGAGTTCGCTCGCTTAGTGTCTTTGCAAGATGAGCAGGGGCGAGCGACAGAATTGGTGGAGGAAAGTCTTGCGCTCTGGCGCGAACTGGACGATCCAAGTGGACTGGCAACGGCACTTACACATCGCGGCTGGACGGCTCTTGCGATGAGCGATTATAAGGGAGCCGAGCGTGTCTATCTGCAAGGCTTGCAGATTCTTGAGCCAACCAATGAGCTATGGCTACGTGCGCAATTATGGTGTCTTTTAGCTTCGGCGTTTGGATTTCAGTTTGATTTTGAGCCAGTAAGGTCGTTCTATCAACAGAGTAGAGAGCTGTTTGAGCAGTTGGATGATAAGACCTCAGTTGCCGATGTGTTGAAGGATCAAGGGGGCATGTTGATTTTAGAGGGGAAGTATGCCGAAGCTATCGCATGTCTTCTTAAAAGCATTGGCCTGTGTTACGAAATTGGACACAAACAATTTGTGACAACTGGCATGGGCTGGCTGGCTTTTGCGATTGGCTTGAGAGGGGAGCCAGACGAAGCGACGGCCTGCCTGTATACAGCACAACTACAGGGGGCCACGCAAAGCTTGATGGATGCTATTGGTATGACGCACTGGGCCAGAACCAATCCCTTCATACAAGGGGTTCAAATGCAGCTTCGCTTCCGTGTAGACGATCAAGACTGGGAGGCAGCCTGGAATGAAGGGAGAGCCTTGACACCTGAGCAAGCGATTGAACTAGCCTATCGACTGGGGAAGGGATAGCTAAAAAGCAGGGAGACCGCAAGGGTCTCCCCTACGCATTAGGATAAGAATGGTTGAGATTACTTTGAGCAAGCAACAGGTCGTCGG
>CAXTWV010000313.1:0-6072 GCA_964248005.1 uncultured Ktedonobacteraceae bacterium
AGTCCGTTGCGGGTGATCGCGATTGCTCCATAGACACAGATGATTTTTATTAAATAAGGCAATGCCAGCTATGTATATAGTTTGCTGGCATTGCCTTATTTATCGTGTCTTGTTGCATATACATAACATGTTAGATACTATAAGGAAACCGATCTCCTATTTTTCAATAGCACCTAGTGCAAGGTCTCTTAGCACTGTTGGCAGAGTTATCTCGCTAAGATTTGACGAAGAAGGCGATCCTCCTCGTAGAGTTGCAGCCAACAGTTTGTTCGTCTCATGCGTCATATCTAGTACCTATAGCATTGTACTCTTCGACATCCAACAAGTCAGCAGGAGGACTGAACATGACAAATGACGCATTCAACAACAAGCTGACAGCAGAAGCATCTGCTGCAAACCGAGAGCCGTCTGCGGCGGTCAAGGGGGCTGGACTGGGAGGAGTTGGTCTGCTCGACCTAACAGCCGTGCATTCACTGGACGATCTCATAACGATGGGCTATATCAGGGCGGTAGGGACAGCCCTGGTACCTGAAGCCTTCTTAGCTCGATTCACGACCCTGCCTATCGGAGGAGTTGGCGATCTCGTGGTCGTTCCGACTCCTATCGGAGGCAAGGTCAAAGTGCGCAAAGGCCACATCCAAATGAGCGGTGAGGCGTTGGCTCGTGGGACAGGGAACCCTGCGGATATCTTCGTCGTCAACGGTCGGCTGCTGATCACAAGTCCTGCCGAGGCGGTCGGCTATCAGCAGTTGATAGTTGTTGGGCAACTGCTGGCTCCAGCATCGAGTCGCCCTGTCCTAGAAGCCGCGCTGTCGTGCCTGATCGGAGAAGGGATATATTATCGGGAGCCTTTCCGTCTCTTTACAGCAAACATGTCCTTCAATCAAGCATTCTTCGACCTCTTGGATGAACCTCTGAATCTGGTCCTGCTTGGACATGCATCCCTAGAGAGCGACGTGACCGTTGAACTGCTGCGAGCGAAGGTCTCCGAGATCACGCTGGTGGGAACGCTCACGGCCCCAAAGAGCCTCATCCCAGTTCTCCAACTGCTGGCAACCACCAACGTTGGGACTATTGAGGTGGAAAAAAGCCACGCGACTCATGGCTCATAATGAGGCATCGACCGATGGTCTCCCATCGCTACAGAAGCTCTTTGAACAGGCTTATGATACGTCCTACCAAGCACTCTATGCCTACCTCTTTGGTCGAACAGCAGACGCAGAGGTGGCTCAAGACCTGCTGCAAGAGACCTTTCTGCGCGTCTGGCGTCATCGCCAGAAGTTGTCTGAACAGACGAGTGAGCAGCAACGAGCCTGGATGTTTGCCATTGCTCGCAATCTACTCATTGACTCGTATCGTCGTCGCACCATCCGATCTGCTGCCGAGGACGCATTCGCACAGTCGGCGGAAGTACCCCTCAACATGCAAAAGGAGGTGGAAGTCGAGGTCGAGGAGAGGGAGCAAATGGCTCTCCTCAGTCTTGCGATCAAGCAATTGCCGGAGGATCTCAGGACGGTGTTGGTGCTAGGGCTGTTGGCAGAGATGTCAAGCACCGAAATTGGCGTGGTGCTAGGCAAACCGGCTGCAACGGTCCGCTATCAGATGGCGAAAGCACGTAAGATGCTGGCAGGTGCAATGCACCTGCTTGTGCCGAACGATGCGAAAAAGGAAAGGACACAATGAAGAGACCCGACTCACCCAATCTCCTCCCACTCGAAGTGGAGGAGCACCTGAGCCACCTACTTGAGCGGTGGGCCAACGATAATCGGCTCCCTGCGACCCAAGCTAGAAGTATTCGAGAGGGAGTACAAGAGCGTGATGAATGGAACCAGAAGTTTTGGACGCGGATGAACCCAGTGCTGATACGTACTGCAACCGTTATGCAACCTGTTCTATCGAATCCGTGGGGGCTGGCTCTGCCTATCGACGCAGACCTGACGTGGATATCTTCCCAGGGTGGCTTTGATGCTCCCGACTTTTGTTCCTATCTTCGTTTCGGCAGGTAAAGAGCAGAAGGATTGTCACGTACCGTCTCATGGAGAAGTTTCGCTGCCTCCCTTTGTAAATCATGAAGAAGGAAATCACCACCATGAAAGAACGCTCTAACAACCTACTCTGGCCGACCTTCCCACAGGAACCATCTGGCACCTCTCCCTCGTCCTTGACTGTTGCATCGTCAGCACGTCCTCAACGCACTTGGCCTGCTGTGCTGACCCTTTACTTTCTCGCGCCCATAATCGCTGAACTATTAACTGGTGCTACACCACCTTTGATGTGGAACAATGTGGGAGGTATCATCCTGACAACTGGACTCTACGGCTCCGGTGCCATTCTTGCACGCGAACTGGTCCGACGACGTGGGCTGGGTTGGGGACATCTGGCCTTACTTGGCGTCGCTTATGGAGTGCTAGAAGAAGGCATAGCCTATCAAAGTTGGTTTAATCCCACCTGGGCCAATCCACCTGATCGGCTCCGTTTCTTGGAGATCAACTGGACGCTGGTCCTGATCTTCACCACCATTCATGTGACGCTGAGCATCATGAGTTCGGTGATCATCGCGGAAACCCTCTTCCCCCAGCATGCCGAGCATTCCTGGCTGAGTCGGAAGGGGTTCGTTGGCTTAACGCTCTGGCTGGGTGCAGTCACCTCGATGCTGTTCGTCAGCTATGGCTTCTTGATTTATCGCGGCAAAGGCTATGACCATCCGCCCGTGACGTATGGGATCGCACTGGTGCTCTTCGTTCTCTTCCTCTGCTTGGGCTTGCGTCGGGGCAAAGTGTCTGCCTCTGTCCAAGCAAACTCAGGCGATTCTCTGCGTCCGGCACCCCGTTTGTGGACAGTACGACTCGCAGCGTTTGTTGCTGCCTTCGCTGTCCTGCTAAACCTGTTTTTCTTGCGCAATCTCATCCCCATTACCCTTATTCCCTTAGGCATCGTGGCAGGAGTAGATATATTGAGCGTACTAGTAGTGCGCCAATGGGCAAAACGCTCTGGTTGGGGGATACGACATCGGCTGGCACTGGTTTCCGGTGTGATCGGAGTTTTTATCGTTGCTTCCCCCTTCTTCGAGTTCGTGATACCCAAACAGCCCGGTCACAATCCAACAGGGTTGACACTGGTTGATCTGTTCGCACTCGGTGGACTGATATGGCTCGCTTGGCGGGTAAGGCACCAAAGAAACATGAGAGTTTGAGGTATCTCCCGAATGATTGAAGAGGATACAGAAGCATACACTTCGCCTTTGAATGCGAAGTGTATGCTTCTGTATTCATGCTACACCTCTACTTCTCGTTTTGTACAAGATATTCTTGTGGGTTGCGTTCAAAGTGGCGTTTGCAGGATGGACAGCAGAAATAGAACTCACGTCCATCATAGGTGGTATGATGTCGTGCATTCGCTATCTCCACGGTCATAGCACACACGGGGTCTATCGCCGTTTCAGCAGACATGGAGCTTTCAGGCTCACTCATATGTACATGTGCTTCTTCAACAACGGATGGCTGTTCCTCACTTACCGCACGGTGCTGTCTACGTACCTGTACGAGTTCAGCGAGAATACTTGACGCAATCTCTTCGGGCGTGACTGCTCCTATATCCAGACCAGCAGGTGCTCGCAAGCGTGCAAGTTGTTGCTCTGTTATACCAGACGTTCTGAGATAGCCTCGACAATCATCAGCGCGACGATGGCTTGCTACCATGCCTATGTAGGCAGCAGGACTACGAAGCGCGTGTTCAAGTGCATCCTCATCGTATTGTCCATGTGTTGCGACAACAATTGAAGTACGCTCGTTTATCTCTACCTGCGTCAAGTCAGGAGAATCGAGTTGAGTCACAGCAAAATCGAGAACTGGTGCAAGCTTGCTTAACGCGACAATTACAGGTGAGTCTCCAACAAGTACAAGTTGTGGCAGAGGGAGATGTGGTTCAATGTAGATATCCAACACGCCTCCGCTGGTACAGGTCATGGGAAAAACGCGCACATCGTCTCGTATAATGCCTGTATTCTGTGCGCCTAGACGCAACAAATAGGCATCACCTCCTTCATGTAACACGCGTTGTGCCTCGCGTATTACAACAGGTTGAGCGCAACTACCACCAATCCAACCCATAATATGTCCATCTTCCTGAATCAGGGCTTGTGCTCCGGGTTTCGCGGATGTGGGTCGTTCGCACCACACAACGGTTGCCAGCACAAATGGTTTTCTTGCGCGTGTCAGTTCTTGCGCAAAATCGAGTAAAGACATGCTTTTCTCCTGAAAAAAGGCGACATCACATGTGCCTGTAGCAATGCAATTGATTGCGTTGCTACAGGCACATGTGGAACGAACTAATCAGACGTTAAGCCCTTTTCCTTGAGGACATTCCACACTTTCCAGGGTGTGAGCGGCATATCAATGGTCCGCACACCGACGTGGGCAAGCGCATCTACCACAGCGTTCACAATAGCCTGTGGCGCACCTACAGTCGGTGATTCGCCAATGCCTTTCGCTCCGATTGGGTGATGTGGCGAAGGTGTGACGGTTCTATCGATTTCCCAGTTTGGCGTCTCCATTGAGGTTGGAATCAGGTAGTCCTGGAAGTTTCCACCCTGGATGTTCCCATCCTCATCAAAGGTAATCTCTTCGTACATGGCTGGTGCTAAGCCTTGCGTTAAGCCTCCATGTACTTGTCCCTCAACCACCATAGGATTGATGACGGTTCCGCAATCATCCACAGCCATGAAGCGGCGAATATGCACCTCACCTGTGCCACGATCAATATCGACAACACAGATATACGCACCAAATGGGTAGGTCAGATTAGGCGGGTCGTAGTAGTTGACCGCCTCTAATCCTGGCTCCAGGTACGGTGGACAGTTCGTGTAGGCGGCAAAGGCGAGTTCTTGAATAGTCTTGCCCTTGTTCGGCGCACCCTTCACGAAGAAACGTCCAGGCTCCCACTCAAGGTCCTCTTCTCCAACCTCTAAGAGATAGGCTGCAATCTTTTTCGCCTTGTCACGCACTTTCCGCGCTGCTAATGCGGTAGCGGCACCCGCAACAGGTGTACTTCGGCTTGCATACGTACCCAAACCGTAGGGGGCAGTATCGGTATCGCCATGTTCAACGTCGATATCGTCGGGTGACATGCCTAGTTCCGCACCGATGATTTGTGCAAAGGTTGTCTCATGTCCTTGCCCCTGTGTCTGTGCGCCAATACGCGCAAGAGCCTTACCCGTTGGATGGACACGTATCTCACAGCTATCGAACATCTGAATACCTGCGATATCGAAGTGCTTGCCAGGACCAGCACCGACAATCTCAGTAAAGGTCGAGATGCCAATACCCATTAACTCGCCACGTACACGCTTTTCCAGTTGCTCACGACGTAGCCCTTCATAGTCCACGTTTTTCATCGCTAAGCGCAACGAACCTTCATAGTTGCCACTATCAAAGGTCCAGTCTAGTGCCGAGCGATAGGGAAACGCTTCGGGCTGAATAAAGTTTTGCAGACGTAATTCCGCCGGGTCCTTGCCAATGTCATGCGCGAGCGTATCCATCATACGTTCAATTAAGTACGAAGCTTCAGTCACACGGAACGAACAGCGATACGCAATGCCACCAGGAGCTTTGTTGGTATGAACGGCATCAACATCTACGAAGGCGTGTTTGAAATCATAAGAGCCTGTGCAGATGTGGAACAGGCCCGCAGGAAACTTTGTGGGTTGGGCTGCACCATCAAAGGCTCCATGATCTGCTAGTGTGTGAACACGAAGTGCATTGACCGTCCCATTTTTATCTGCGGCGAGTTCCGCATGGATATGATAGTCACGCGCAAAACCGGTACTGGCTATATTTTCAGAGCGGTCTTCAATCCACTTCACAGGTCTGCCCGTTTTCAGCGAGGCGACGACTGCGCAGACATAGCCGGGATAGATCGGTACCTTGTTGCCAAAACCACCACCAACATCGGGCGAGATGACGCGAATACGATGTTCTGGCAGACCTGCAACAATTGCAAAGAGTGTTCGATGTGCGTGTGGTGCCTGTGAAGTGAGCCAGATAGTCAGCTTTTCTGTTCCCTTGTGGTAATCAG
>CAXTWV010000314.1:0-6031 GCA_964248005.1 uncultured Ktedonobacteraceae bacterium
CCTGGCGAAACTGCTCGACAGCGACACTCTGCGCCAGTTGACGTATCTCCTCTTGCTCTTCCGTTGGGGAAAATGTGAGCATGAAACGGCATCCTTTCGCTACTCGATACTATGAGAATTGTTGTTCGACGATGAAACACACTTGTGCATGGCAATAGGAGGACGATGTTTCCGTAGATACTATTGTACGTGATGAGCAGAGTTTTTGCTAGTTGATGCAACCGGAATCGCGTTTTTTGTGTTCTATAGTCAAACGTTGAAACAACGGATACCGATGTTGAAACAACGGACGCCCACAAGGGGCTAACCCTACTATATCCCCTTGCTGCACGCCGTCGTATAGTAGGGTTAGCCCCTTATGGGCGTCCGTTCTCGTATTGCTGTAGCGTTCTTGTTACTACAACAGTTTTGAGGAGCCTATTACAAAAACAATGAGTCAAGATGATGGCAAGCTAACGGCATTGTTGGCAACGAATATAGACCGTCATTTCAAACAGCTCATGCTGACATATCAGCACAGGTTGTATAGCTTTGTGCTACGTCAAACGGGGAGTGTGCAGGAGGCCGAAGATATTACGCAAGAGGCGTTCATACGCTCGTATTACGCGCTCAAAGACTATCCTGCTCAGAAGATACGCGAACTGAAACTACAAGCATGGCTATTCAAAATCGCGCTCAATGTCTTTTATAACCGTCAACGCGTAAATACGTTACAGCATTCACCGCTCGATACCCTGGAAAATAATTCGCTTGTGGAGTTAGAAGATGAAGCCGATGGGCCAGATGAGGTTGTATGGCACGGAGAACAGCGACAAGAGGTTGAAAGACTCGTTGCCTCACTGCCAGAACGCTATCGTGTTGTTATCAACCTGTACTATTTTGAAGAATTGAGCTATCAGGAGATCGCGGACTTGCTCAATCAACCTTTGGGCACCATAAAAGCCAAGATGCATCGTGGAATTGCGTTGTTACGTAAAACGCTACAGAGTAAAGATCAGGTGAGATAATGAAACAACAACCGGAACACTTTGAGTCAAATCAGCACACACTCCATCAAGCACCAAAGACGCTTATACCTAACGTGCTGGCACAGCTAGGATTAGAGGAAAAAAGCAAAAACGTTGATCAATCTTTAGCATCCCTTCCGAAGAACTTACACGCAGAGGATTGGCAAACGCGCCTCGCTGCGTTAGAGGCGTTGAATCGTCAAGGTGGGCCAGTACCTATTGAGCAATTGTTGCTCACATTGCACGATGAAGATGCCTCAGTACGAGCGGTTGCAGTACGTTTGTTAGGGCAAAGAGATGATAGTGTTGCGATGACAGGGTTGGAGGAAGCGTTACACGATTCTGACTGGCATGTACGCGAAACGGCAGTGTTTGCTCTAGGCCAACATGTCTCTTCCCCTGTTAACTTGTTTCTGTTCGCACAAAACGATGAGGACAGCGCGGTACGGAAGGCAGCAACAAGCATGTTGCAGGATATGCAAACAGAGAGTTTTACAGTACGATCACTCTCTCCCGACGAAATTCTACAAACACAGCCTAACACACGTTTTTCCAAAGCCTATGACTATAGGAATAACATATTGCGGCACTTACAAAGCGTAGGAGACAGAATTATGCAAAGACAATACACTGCTTTCAGTGAGTTGTCTGAGGAAATGACACCGCGCAACGGTAAAGGGAGACAGCATCCAATTATACGAGGGCTGGAGGTATGTGTCGCGGCTATCGTCGTATTAGGTCTCGTAGGGTCATGGTTTGCGTTAACACATAGCGTCCATACTTCTACGCAAGGTCATACGGGTACAACTCTTAGCTATAAGGGTTCGCCTTTCTATCATCAAAACGAGATGACGCCTGCCGTGTACTGGACAAGTAATAGCAAGTATGTCTACATTCACGATACACAAGACACGGTGTTACATTTTATCAATGTCGAGACAAAGCAGGTCACAACAATCGCAAATCCAGACGTGGTAGCACAAACGACGAGTGGAAAATTAGCGACGTTAACTCCTGATGGATTATCTGTGTGTACTGTGGATAACACTGGCTCCGCGCTTCACATACGGGTTCAATCGGTCCTCACGAATAAGATACTGTTTGACACTTCCTATCCGAAAATTGCCAACACTAGCACAGGTATCATCTCGCAATGGTCAAACGATGGTACAAGGATTGCACTGAGCAGTGATAATGGCATCATCACAATTGCCAATGTGACGACGGTACAGCCACTTGTTGTACTGAAAGGTATTCGGACACCAGCAAAGGCACTTGAATGGTCGCAGGATGATCGTGAATTGCTTACAACAACTGCTGATGGCATCATGCAAGCGTGGAATACTACTACGGGACAACACTTGTTTGCCGTGACTGTACGCTCTGACACGGTCAGTCCATATCTACAAGCATTTTCACCCGACGGAAAGCGTATAGCGATTATTCCCAATACACAGTCAATACAAATCTTGGATGCCACCACAGGTAAAGTAGTACTCACGTACTCCGATGTTACAAGTTCGCAGGGTGCTTACTATCAGTGGATTGATAGTACACATATCGTTTCTTACAACGATATCGGAACGTCAAACACGCGACATATGCAGGTATGGGATGTTGTCACAGGTCATATCACACTTGATGTTCCACAGTCCTCTTCTGGCGCGTCCACCACTTACGCGAACAGTAAATATGTTGTGGTACCAGCACCTAATGCACCTGCATTCCAAATATGGGATGCGATAACAGGTCGTAAAGTTGCTACCCATACCTCGTCATCTATCTACACGCCTTTTAGCTCATCACCAAACGAAAAATACTTCATTACCACAGCAGGTGGGAGTGATAATAAGATAGATATGTGGAGTGCTACGACAGGTAAAACTGTTGCTATGTATTATGGGAGTGACAATAGTGTTGTATCAGCAATGTGGTCGCCCGATGGAAAGTATTTGCTTTCGTTAAGCACGAACGGCAGAACAAATCCAGTAGGAGCAACGTTAGATTTGTGGCAAGCTCTCAGTTAGTGCTCTCTTACGAAGACAACTGTAGGGGTCTAATTCCATTACACCCTCATCCCAATTGATGCTGTTCAAAGGATTGATGAAACGGAAACGTAACAAAAATCCTGTCAAGATAGTCAATTGCCGACGAGGGTGTAATGGAATTAGACCCCTACAACGTGCAACTCTTCCCCTACGTGCCGTGTTATAGTCTATTGAAGAGACAACCAAGGGTCACGAAGGGATAGTATGAATCACGACGGTGATGAGTCGTTTACAGAATTGCTAGCAATGCTGGCGATAGACCTCGATGGCACATTTGAACGGTTGGTGCTGATGTATCAAGACCGCCTGTACGCCTTCGTGTTGTCGCGCACACATAGTTCGCAGATAGCTGAAGAGATTGTGCTAGATGCTTTAGAGCGAGCGTACTATGCGTTGAAAGGCTATCCCAGTGAACGTATTCGGATACTGAAACTTGAAGCGTGGCTTTTCGAGATCACACGCAATGCTTACTATAACTATCTGCGTGCCAGTCGTATACGGAATACATACCTGCCCTCTATATCGCTTGATTTCTCGGAGAATAGTCCTCTCCTCAACATTGAAGACACGTCGCTTGAACCTGATATCACAGCCTGTCTTCGTGAAGATCGACGCGAATTGCTAGCAACAATCGAGACATTGCCGCGTAACTATCAGGAAACAATTAAGCTGTACTATTTTGAGCATTTGCGCTATGACGAGATAGCGAAACGTCTACAACAACCACTCGGTACGGTCAAGTCAAACGTCCATCGTGGCACCAAACTACTGCGGCAATTGCTACAGTCAGACATAAAGGAGGCAAAGTGAGATGAGAGATGAGCAACAAGAACGCGCACCAAGTTCGCTCTTACCTACACTTATGGGCCGTTTGAGACTCAATACAACCTATACTTCCATCAAACCGACAGCATTGAATATACGCATAGCAGCACTACTAGCACAAGCATCGCTAGAAACGTTACTTCATGCATTAGACGATGAGGATGAGACTGTACGCGTAGTAGCAGTACGTGAATTAGGGCAATGGGGCAAGCAGGTACCAATAGAAAAAGTTATCTTCTGTCTTCATGACTCATCATGGCTTGTACGCGAAGCAGCGATATTGACGTTGGAAGCATTAAAGGTCCCAATTTCTTTGGAGCAACAAAAGCTTCTCAAAGAGGATGAAAGTCAATTTGTACGTGAGACTGCACTTGTTGCTTTCAAGCCGCTTCAAGTATCCGAAAAGCTTTATGGTTATCCAAAATCCTTGTGGTTACGATTACGTCCTAAAGGTGCAAAGACTGCGCGAGGAGACGATATGGATGTTCTACATTCAGAAGATGTTAAAAACCAAACGACCACGAAGCCACTGACTCGCTTAAAGCGCAACTCTGTTGTACGGCGTATCGAAGGAAGTGTTGCGGTTCTTATTATTGTTGGTCTTTTGACCTCATGGTTTGTACTAGCACATGGCTATCTTGGCACCTCTTTAGGACAAAGTGATAGTTATCTAGGACCACCTATTTGGACCTATAAGAGTGATAGTTATCGACCAGATCTATTCACATGGACACCCGATAGCAGACATCTCTCATTTTGGGGGGGCAATGATGAGGAAACAGTACATGTGCTAGACACAACAACAAAGCAGCTTGCAATTCACTCAATACTACACTATACACCGAGTGACCCACAAGCCATTGGGCAAAGGAATGAGGAAGAAAAACTATCACCAGACGATCAATATATCAGTATTATTGATAATAATAGAGGCCAGCAACCACTATTGCATGTGCAGGTTTGGTCAATCCTATCAGGAAAGCAAATCCTAGACTATTTTTCATCGACACCATCACCACTCAATCAACAAGTTCTAGTTGCGTGGTCGCCTGACAGTACTTCTATCGCAATAAGTGATGGTAGTAATACTATAAAGTTATGGAAAATAGGTATGCAAAAGCCTTTCATATTGCATAGCGACTTTACTCAACTTGCTTCTGATACCCTCACGTGGTCACAAAATGGTCAGATTTTAGCGGCTAACACACAGAATGGATTAGGGCTAGAGCTATGGAGCGTTAGCACAGGCAAAAAAACATTCGCATCATCTTTCAAAAGTGCTATTGTTAGCTTCGGATTATCGTCTGATGGAAAGCTAGTAGCCCTTGCAACAACACAAAAAACAATACAAATTGTAGATGTCCAGGCAGGAAAACAAGTTCAGCTTTATCATAGTGCAGTGGAAGATTCGTATCTAAGTCCACAATGGACAAACAATAATACACGTCTTATTGTTGCAAACGAGGATAAGAGTGCTGGAACTGAGAATTTACGCATGTGGGATGTCACTACAGGGAATCTTCTCATGGATACGCCCGTAAGTCTTCCAACCGAAGGAATGCTCTCACCAGATGGCAAGTATATAGCGATGCCTGATCCCAATCAAAGTACAATGCAAGTATGGGATACACAAACAGGGAAAAAGATAGTGACACACGTGAATGCCGCGGCACCACTCGATCAATCGACAGTATGGTCCCCAAACGGAAAGTATATTACGACTGTGCGGTCAGATAACGCAGTACAAATTTGGAGTGCCGCTACAGGAGAAAATGTGTATACCTATCGCAGTAGTGATCAAATGGTATGGAAGACTACCTGGTCGCCAGATGGGACATATTTTGCTGTATTAAGTACAACGAAAATTCAAGAGCTATTCAGTTCCAATTTCTCTATGAAAGGATGTACTATCGAGGTATGGCATGCACCCAATTGAGTTGCATGCCATACCTCGATACATGTGCATTGACACGCTTGAACCAGCAACCTATACTTTACGTAGGAAAAGCAATACGACTTTCAAAGCACATTTCAATCTAAAAAGTCCTACGCAAAAGAAAAGGGAACGTCGCTTCAGAATACTGGTACGACGTGGTGCAAGCAGGAGGTTTGTACGATGGTTCAACGTTCGGATGCAATTGAACAGATGCG